>JAUVLE010000015.1 GCA_030595905.1 Candidatus Cloacimonadota bacterium
AAAATAATAGACATGTTGCATCAGGAATATATTTCTATCAATTGAAAATTGGTGGAAGAAGCATTGCAGCAAAAAAAATGCTGATGCTGAAATAATAGGATCATCTATTGCAAGCTTGGAATAACATCAACAGAAAAATAGTATTTTAATAATTAATAAACACTTTTTTCTTGACTTCAAATCCATATTTTTAATGTAAATACATAATTTGTAATCTTTCTTTAGAGAAAACAGAGGGGACAAAATTATGAATATTGGAATAATTATTGGACGTATCGGTGATATCGATGGTGTTGCCCTGGAAACAGAAAAGTGGATCAAAATTCTTCAGAAGTTAGGTCACACGATTTATATATTATCCGGTAATTTTAAAAGAAGTGTTGTTGGAAACAAAAACGAACATGTCTGGCGATCTCTTTCTTTTTTTTCACCTGAATGTGAATGGGAACAGAACCGGGCGTTCTTTTTCCCTGAATTTGAGCAGAAAGAGCTTCTCGACCATCTTGAGGATACTTCAAATGAGATTGCGATTCAAATATTCAAATGGGTAATAAAGAAGAAGATCAATGTTATCCTGACAGAAAACAGTACTTCACTTCCCTGTCATTTATCCATGGGTATTGGAATAAAAAAGGTAGCACAGAATTTATGCATACCGTTTGTTGCACATAATCACGATTTTTACTGGGAAAGAGGAGATAGATACAAATCTCCTCACAAGAAGATAAAAGAGATCGTGGAAAACACATTTCCTCTTATTTTGCCGAATGTTCGACATGCAGTTATTAATTCATATTCGCGAGATGTATATAAGAAGAAATTCGGCTTCGAACCAATGGTAGTGCCCAATGTAATGGATTTCAACAAACCATTTGCTGTGAAAGATACATATAATAGCGACCTTCTTTCCAGCCTGGGACTGGATAAAAGTGATGTCCCCATATTTCAGATAACCCGGATCGTAAGAAGAAAAGGCATAGAAATTGCTATCGACATGGTTCACAAATTACAGGATAAAAGGGTGAAACTGATCATCACCGGCAGTGCAGCAGATGATGCCAGGAAAGGCTACTACAAAGAGCTTTTAAATAAGATCAAAGAAAAGAAACTGGATAAACAGGTTTTATTCGGGCACAGAAGTATTCTCACCGATCGTGGTAAAGGATGGCGTGGAAGAAAGATCTATTCTTTATCCGATGCTTACGCCAATGCTGTTGCATGCACATATTTCAGCACTTACGAAGGTTTTGGGAATGCTTTCATCGAATGTGTTCTTGCAAAAAAACCGATCTTTGTGAATAATTATCAACCTGTTTACTGGCCAGATATTGGAAGCAAAGGTTTCAAAACAGTGATGCTGGAAGATAACGTTCTTACGAATAAAGCTTTGGAAGATATCGAAAGGATCATTCATAACAAAAAAGAACAAAAAGAAATAGGTGATTATAATTTCAAGATTGGAAAAGAAAATTTTTCATTAGAAGTTCTGGAAGAAAAATTGGAAAAACTGTTTAAATTTTAGGTAGAAAAATGAGTTTAAAAATCTTTTTCGATCGATAAGAATTAATCATCGAAAGAAGTAGAAATGCTTAAATTCAAAAGAATGATAAACGCTTTAAATGCTCAGAAGATCAAATCTTGGGAAGACCTCAACTATTTTCTAAAGGAATTCAGACAAGTCATAACACCGCATTATGAATTCAAAGGAAGTTTTGAAGAATTCAAAAATGATATAAGATCGGGTGGGATTGCCATCATAACTTATGGTTATGGAGTCGATGGTGTGAGTGTGGAGATATGCAAATACATCAGGATACTCAATGAGATTTTTGATGATATCGATATTCATTTGATAGGAAAGGAATGTGCGGAGATATTTGACCAATCCGTAAAACTGAGTTGTAATCATTTTATTGTGAAGGAAATGGCAGGATTTGCTCAATGGAAGCTGTTTGATCTATTCTTCAAAACAAAACTGAAAAAAGGCGGTAGACATTATATATCTCTTCTGAAAAAATTCTGGAAGGAAGTGCTGCTGATCTCTAAACAGATCGGAAGATACATTTCAGAAAACAACATAAAACTTCTTTATTTGGTAAACACGAACTCAAACCCAGGCAATGTTTCACTTGCACTTTCGATGGTTCTTGTATCGGAATATCTGCAAATACCGGTAATATCGAATAATCACGACTTTTATTGGGAAGCAGGCAGTAGTGAAATTGAAATTAAGCATCATGGAAAGAAACCCGGACCGCGCGATCATTATTTCACAAACTTTCATATCGATGAAATCTTCTCGATAATCAAGATGATATATCCATGGAAGTCGAGAATATGGTTCTTGCTGAATATCAACCAGGAACAAACCGGAAGGCTTGTTCAGGATTTTGGGCATGATCCTGAAAATGTGTGGGAAATTGGAACTGCTATCGATTCTGAACTGTTTAAACCGTTGAAAGATGATAACAGGAAATTGGAAATTCTGAAACAAATATCTGATGCTCTTTCAAATAATGGAAATGATATTAAAACGATTCCGGTTGAAAAAATAATCTCAGAAAAGTCGTTCGAACAAAATCCTTTTCCTTTTGTAATCGGTTATAAAGAAAACACTGATATTTCTTTAAAAGATATTATTTTCTTACAACCAACCAGGATAATCGAAAGAAAGAATATTGAGATGGATTTCGACCTTCTGCAAAAACTTACAGAAAATGATGCATTTAGAAAAAACTTTCAACAGAATGATATCAGAAATATTATTTTGCTTATAACCGGACCATTAATTACCGGTCATTATAATTATTTCCTGATGCTTTTAAAACGCTTTCGAGAAATGCTGCAAAATATCGATAAAGATTTCCGAAACAGGATTTTCATGGCTTTTTTGTTCAGTGGAATAGATAAACTTTCCTTTAAAAAAAAATATGATAACCCGATAAAGATAAATGATATTTTTGGAATTGCATCGATAGTAACTTTACCGAGCAAAACAGAGGGAAGAGGGCTTCCGATAATTGAAGCAGCTTCATGCGAAATTCCTATCTTTACAAAGAGATATTACCCGAAGGAAGTTTACAGGATACTTATCGGAGAATATTTATCATCGAAAAACAGATTAAAAGTGATCGAGTTCGATGAAGAACTTAATGAAAAAACTATAACTGAAGTCATTCAATTTCTTTTTGAAGATAAGGGGGAAATACTTAGAAATAATCGAAAGATAATTCAGAAAAGGTTTTGCTTCAAGTTGTTAAAAAAAGAGATGGAGACGGCATTACATAAATTCTACTGCAATTTAAACGTCGGATTGTGAAGGCTGATTTTTTTGCTGGTTAAATCGTCTTCTATAAAAGTACAATTTAAACTTCCGAATGTTTCGGCTTGCCGAATCTTCTGAATGTTGAGATTTGTTACCCAAATCCCGAATGATTTCGGGAGAAGATCAACAAGTTGAACATTCCGATGTTTTGCGTTTATTATTTTCATCTTAACAGAACTATCAGTTCGCTGATAGCGGAGAGCTCGAATCGAAAATATTAAAAAGCAAATCAAAAAGCTATGACAAATCCCGGGAAATAATAATCTCTTTAGAATCACCCAGCCAACTATATTTTACTTCTCCCACGAATATTGTATGGTCACCGCTTTTTACCTGAGTTGTAATTTCGCATTCAAAGTTTGCAACTGCGCCTTTTAAAACAGGAAGCTGAGCTAATCTTCCTTTGAACCAATCTAATTTTGTGACTTCCAGTTTATCGATATCACGACCGGATTTTGTGCCGCAGAGTTTTACTTCCTCTACCATATCTTTTGAGGGAATACACAAATTAAAATATCTGAAATCCTGAAGACATCGATGTGAATACCTGGAATGTCCGATAGAGATAGCGAACATCGGTGGATTCAAAGAAGTTCTCATGAACCACTCCAGAGTTATCATATTGAATTTACCCTTATTGTCTTTCACAATTGCCAAAGCTACTTTCGCCGGATGTTTAACCGCACTTGCAGCTTCCTGGAAATTTGATTGTTTTAATATCTTTATTTCTTTCATTGCTTGAAAATAGTTTTTAAGCTGATTTTGTCAAATTATTACTGATTCTCGATTGATGCAGGACGTATCATTCTGATGCGTCTAAAACATTTCGGTTCAATCTACAAAATTGAACCTGCGGCATTATGCCGTTTCTAAAAAAGAATGCGCTTGTAAGTTCTAATAATTTTCTATTCATTCCAGAATAAAAATATTATTGACTTTGAACACTTATTTTTTTATTTGCCAAGATAAATTAAAAGGGAGACTTAGATGAAAAAGATTTTTATATCATTTTTTATTATATGCATTGTGATTTTGGGATGTGGAAAGAAAGAAGCAGTTAAATCGGATGTAACGGAAGTTATCTTCTGGCAGGCAATGGGTGGTCCGCTGGGTGATGCCTTAGCCGAGTTGGTGGACGAATTTAATAAAACACATCCGAGCATACATGTAACGTCGATCAATATGGGCAACTACACAGCACTTTCACAGAAGCTGATGGCTTCTATTCAAACCGGGAACCAACCTAATGTGGCGCAAGCGTATGAAGCCTGGATTTCTAACATGATGGATGGTGATGTACTTGTTCCCATTCAGGAATTCATCGATGCCGACTCTGTGTTTGGGCAGGAAGATCTGGATGATATTTATCCCGTATTCATTAAAAGTAACACCCTGAATGGAAAACTGGTTTCTTTTCCCTTTAATAAAAGCGTGAGAGTGCAGTATTATAACAAGGATATACTTTTTCAGCAAGGGTACGATCAGAATAAACCACCCAAAACCTGGGATGAGTTCAGGGAATATTGCATTAACCTTACAAAAGATCTGGATGGTAATGGTAAAATTGATCAGTATGGTACAACGATTAAGATAAGTGCCTGGCAGTTCGAGAACCTGCTTCTGCAAGCTGGCGGGGAAATTATGAATGAAGACAATACGATTCCGTTATTCAATAGTAAAGCCGGTGTACAGGCATTGGAATATCTGGTTAATATCCTGAATGTGGATAAGACAGGTTATCTTTCTCCCGGTTATGAGGGACAGAAAGATTTCACAGCCAGGAAATGTGCCTTTTATGAGGATTCCAGCGTTTCACTTGCATATATGTTGCGCACCGGTATAGATTTCGATATGGGAGTTTCTGCTATCCCTGTTAAAGATACAAAGAGAAATATCATCAGTGGTACGAACGTGGTTATCTTCAAAAAAGAAGACAAAAAGAAGGAACAGGCAGCCTGGGAATTTGTAAAATGGTTCACAGATACAGCGCAGACTGCTAAATGGTCTGGATTGACTTATTATATGCCTATCCGAAAAAGTGCTTTCCAGGAAGATGTTCTCAAGAAAAGACTGGAATCTAATCCGGAGATCGCATCGGTTTACGACCAGTTGAACTATGCAACTTTCGAACCGCAGATAAGCGAATGGTTCGAGACCAGGAAATATATCGAAGAGCATGTTATAGAAAAAGTGATCAGGGGAATATTAAGTCCCAAAGAGGCACTTGATAAAGCTGCTGAGATGATCAGTAAAAAAATTGCAGAAAGAGAAAAATAGAGGAATAAATGAAGATAAAGTTTCCTGATAATTCAATAAAAAAATATCCTGCCGGCAGCAGTCCGCTGGAAATTGCAGAAAGCATCAGTCCGGGATTAGCGAGGCAGGTAATAACAGCAAAGATCGATGACAAACTTGTCGATCTGAACTATAAAATAATGGAAGATACATCTATTGAGCTTTATAAATTCGATAGTGAAATTGGAAAAGAAGTTTACTGGCACAGTACTGCTCACCTTATGGCTCAGGCTGTAAAAGAGCTTTTTCCAGATGTAAAAGTTGCTATCGGTCCTGCCATCGAAGCAGGATTCTACTACGATTTTGATAAAGACATTCCCTTTACCGACGATGACCTTGTAAAGATCGAAGCAAAAATGAAAGAACTTTCCAAACAGAACCTGGAATATGAAAGAAAAGAAATTTCCAAAAAAGATGCTATAAAACTCTTTTCCGAAATGAAAGAAAATTACAAAATTGAACTTCTAAAAGAAATACCGGAAGGAGAGATAATTTCTTTGTATACTCAGGGAAATTTCACCGACCTTTGCCGCGGACCGCACATTATTAATACCGGCAAGATAAAGTCTGTCAAACTATTGAAAACCTCCGGAGCATACTGGCGTGGAGATGAAAAAAATAAGATGCTGCAGAGAATTTACGGCATCAGTTTTCCTTCCAATAAAGAACTAAATAAATATCTTCATGACCTGGAAGAAGCAAAAAAAAGAGACCATCGTAAACTTGGAAAGGAATTGGATCTATATTCCATTTCAGATGACATAGGAGCAGGACTTGTTCTGTGGCACCCGAATGGCGCCATGATGCGTTCAATAATAGAGGATTACTGGAAGGAACGTCATTTCCGAGCAGGATATAAAGTGGTGAATTCTCCTCATATCGGTAAAGGTGAGATATGGGAAACCAGCGGGCACCTGGAATTTTACAAAGACAGCATGTATAGCCCTATCATCGTGGATGAACAGGAATATTATCTTAAGCCGATGAACTGTCCATTCCATATTGCTATCTATCAATCCCGGAAGCGAAGTTATCGTGAACTTCCCATTAAATATGCAGAGATGGGAACTGTTTACCGCTATGAACATTCCGGTGCACTTCATGGTCTTATGCGTGTGCGTGGATTCACCCAGGATGATGCACATATCATCTGCACTCCGGATCAATTGGAAGATGAGATAGATAAAATTCTCGTTTTCTCTCTGGATATTTTAAGAGCTTTCGGTTTCAGGGATTTTAAGATATACCTGGCAACTATGCCCGAAAAAGCAGTGGGAGAAAAAGAAGATTGGGAAAAAGCAGCAGCATCTTTGCAGAAAGCTTTGGATAATCATAACATAGAGTATGAACTCGATGAAGGCGGAGGTGCTTTCTACGGACCGAAAATAGATATCAAGATAAAAGATGCTTTGAACAGATTGTGGCAGTGTTCCACCATCCAATTTGATTTTAATCTGCCGGAAAGATTCAACATGGAATATATAGCCGAAGATAATCAGCCGCACCGTCCGTTCATGGTGCATAGAGCATTATTAGGTTCATTGGAACGGTTCTTCGGAACGCTCATCGAATATCATGCAGGTAATTTTCCACTTTGGTTATGTCCTGTGCAGGTTCGTGTTATTCCCATTTCCGAGCATTACGAAGAATACGCAGAAAAAGTAAATAACCAACTGAAAGAAAATGGCATTCGCTCTGAAGTTGATCATAAGAACGAAAAGATCGGGTATAAAATTCGAGAAGCAGAGATGATGAAAATCCCTTATATGTTCATTGTGGGAGCAAAAGAAATGGAATCAGATACAGTTTCTGTGCGGCGTCATGGTGAGGGTGATCTTGGCAGTAAGAAAATCGATGGTATCATAGAGGATATTCAGCAAGAAATCGAAGCAAAGAAATAATGTAGTGATAGCTCATCGAGCTGTCAGAGAAGAAGGCAGAACAATGTTCTGCCACTACGATGGTGGTTGTGTGTAGTGACAGTTCATCGAACTGTCTTAAAATTATGAAGAAGGCAGAACAATGTTCTGCCACTACGAAGACAAATGAAAAAGCTTAATATAAGAAAAAAGAATCGATTACAGAATTACAACTATTCAACTTCCGGATATTACTATATTACAATTTGCACAAAAAATTTCTTTGAATATTTCTGTAAAATATCCAATGAACAAATGAGGTTAAATGAGCTTGGTAAAATAGCTGATTCTAAATGTCGTGAAATACCGGATCATTATAATAATATTGATATTGCGGAATATAAAGTAATGCCGAATCATATACATATGATCATTATCATAAAAGAAAAAAATGAGGATACTGAAAATAGAAAAATCGGTTTGATCTCAACAATAATAAAATCTTTAAAAGGGATAATAACAAAAGAAATCAGAAGATCATACAATACTTCATTTAAATGGCAAAGATCATTTTATGATCACATTATCAGGAATGAAGAATCGTTATATAAAATTAGCACATATATTAAATATAATGAACTGAAGTGGCTATATGAAAGCAAAATTCCAAGAAATTAAGAACAGGAATTGATCAATAATAGATTTATTCATTGCGTAATTATGATGTAATATATTTTTTTGAATAGCGAAGTAATTAGTGATGTGTAGTGACAGTTCATTGAACTGTCAGAGAAGAAGGCAGATCGATGATCTGCCACTACGAGAGAGGGATGCGGGAGTTACAATGAACATAATAGAATTCGTAAAAAAAGAACTGAACCTGGAAGCAGAAGCAATAAAAAAAGTTGCAGAACGAATAGATGAAAACATCGAGAAAGCAATAGATATTATCTTTAATTGCAAAGGCAAGGTGATCGTAACCGGAATGGGGAAGACGGGCATTATTGCCAGAAAGATCGCTGCAACTTTTTCCAGTACCGGCACAACTGCTATTTTCCTGCACGCTGCGGAAGGAATTCATGGAGACCTGGGCATACTGCAAAAAGATGACGTGGTGATGGCTGTTTCAAACAGTGGCAATACACCTGAACTTGTTTCTATTATTCCATATATCAAATTCAATAAGATCCCGATAATTGCCATAACCGGTAATATGAATTCTAAACTGGCAAAGAACTCAGACGTTGTAATCGATTGCTATGTTCCTAAAGAATATGAACCTTTCGGTATGGTTCCTACCGCCAGTACAACAGTTGCCCTTGCTCTGGGAGATGCGATCGCTGTTGCGCTTCTAAAAAAAAAAGATTTCAAGGAATCCGATTTTGCCAGATTCCATCCAGGTGGTACGATCGGGAAGAAGCTCATCTATAAAGTTAAAGACCTGATGCATTCGGAAAAAGCAAATCCCCTTGTGCAGAATAATGTAAAAATGGATAAAGTAATCCTGGAAATGACCTCCAAAGGTCTGGGCTGCACGAATGTTATTAACGAAAATGGAAAGCTGGTTGGTATTGTAACTGATGGCGATCTGCGGAGAATATTGGCAAAAGGAATTACAGACCTGAAAGTTGCAGTTATGGAAGTGATGACCGCAGATCCAAAGTCGGTTCATCCGGAAACCCTGGCTGTTGATGCTTTGAACCTGATGGAAGAAAATAAGATTACTATGATTCCAGTTGTTAACGAAAAAAATATTCCTGTTGGTATGCTTCATATGCACGATCTGATCGATGCCGGTGTGGTGGGATAAAGAAAATAATTTGTATAATAGAATTAAGAGTTTATTTTTTTATTATAAGTTGAATTGCATAGGAAATTAAGAAATGATGAAATATTTATACTTTGCTTTATTAATTCTGATAATTTTTATGATAAATCCACAAAAGAGTGACGCTATTACACCTTCCAATTTAAAAGCTGATAGCTTGTTTTCGCAAATAGAGGTTTCCTACCCTTTTTCTTTTATTGTAATGGGTGATTGTCAACCCTATTATGGTCAACTTCTTAACCAAACATTTCTTGAAATATTATCACAGATTGCTGAACTTTCTGATCCGCCAACTTTTGTGATTATCTGTGGAGATTTAACGGAATATGGTTCTGAAGAAGGTTATGCAGCTTATAACGAATGCATTTCGGAATGGATGAATACAACAGGAATTCCTTTTTTTTCGCTTCCAGGAAACCATGAATTCTATGGTAGTAGTTCTTTTGAATATTATATGACTTATGTAGATCCAAAGTTTGATTACTATTTTGATTATGGGAACAGTCGGTTTATTGCAATTAATAATGTTCAGCATCCTGATCAAATGTATTATCATATAAATGAAACTCAACTGGATTCTGTGGGTGTTTGGTTAAGTACAGCTCCTGAAAACAAATTTGCATTTAATCATGTGTCGATCATCCGAGATCACCATGGTGGCGGCTTTGTGAACACGGGTTATGAAGAATTTCATAATAGTTTATGCTTCTATGAAGCTGTTGCCGATTTCAATGGACATCATCGCGATTACTACAGGCATGATCTGGATGGGATTTATTATTTTACTACTTCAGGTGCTGGAGGTGATCTTGGAGGAATTTTTTATCCTCCTTTATCTTATGATAAACATCATTGGCTGCTTGTTACAGTTGATGAATCAAGTAATACTTTTATGGAGATGTTTTTTTATGATGTAGGACATAATGCTGCTGCTTCAGTATATGATTTCCAGATCAAACCTTTACAGATACCTCCAGAAATTTATATTAATGAGTTCATGGCAAGTAATGGTGGAACCATAGCAGACCCTCAGGGTGATTATGATGACTGGATAGAAATTTATAATGCAGATATTTGTCCTGTGAATATTGGAGGAATGTATATAACCGATGATCTATCGGATCCGGCAAAATGGAAAATACCTGATACTCAGCCTGATTCCACAACGATCCAGCCTGGAGAGTCCTTGCTTCTCTGGGCTGATGAAGATACAGAAGATGGTGTACTTCATCTGAATATCAAGTTATCTGTAACAGGTGAAGAAATAGGTTTATATACAGATGATTTAACATCGATAATCGACTCTATCGTTTTCGGAGTACAGACTACAGATATTTCATTCGGAAGAAATCCGGATGGAAGCGAGAATTGGGAGTGTTTTGTAGTTCCAACTCCGGGATACAGCAACACAGGGTTTGAATCTCCCGAAAATGTAATAATAAATTTTGATAATGGGAATATCTATTTAGAGTGGGATAATGTGAATGGAGCAACTTCATATAAGGTTTATTCTTCAGATGATCCGTACACTGGTTTTGTAGAAGACACATCGGGAACTTTTGTAGATGAAAGCTGGAGTGCTTCCGCTCCGGTCGGAAATAAATTCTATTATGTAATAGCAATCAAAGAAACATTCAGATTTAATGTTAAATAGAATAACTACTGGTTTTTAGCCTGTGAAATCATCAGGATTATTCACAGTTTCAGTACATAATAAATTCCTTTACCTCGAAAAGGTTGAATAGAATAACCGCCGGAGAAACCGGTGGTAAAGAAAAAACAAACCAAGGGGCTGACCCAGAACCCAAGAAAAAGATTTACAAAAAAATTAGACGGTTTTCGGAGATTGGAAGCACAATTTCAAATTTCGAAGATTTCAATTACGAAGAATAGCTAAAGTCAGAGCAAAAATCTTTCTTCACTGCCTTGCTTACAACTTCAGAAAGATAGCTAAGTTAATCAAGAAATTATTTTTAACTTTTTTGGGCTATTTTTGCCGACGTAATCTCCCACATATTCAACCGGAAAATGCAATAATATTTATCACCTATAGATTGGCTTTTGATCTTCCAAAAGAAGTATTATCTAATCTCCTGGAAATCCGCAAACTCTATGATTCTAAAATTGTAAAAGTAAATAAATTAGAAAAATCGAAATTAAAGAAAATTTGCAATAAATATCTTTTTGAATATGAAGATAATTATCTGGATAAAAGCATAAATTCACCACTTTGGTTACAAAAATACAAAATCGCACAGATTGTTCTGAATTCACTAAGATTCAATGAAAAAAATTTATATAATCTTCATTTTGCTTTGATAATGCCTAATCATGTTCATATGCTTATTAAGCCCTTAACTAATTCAAGCAAACCTATTTCTATAGCAAAGATCATGAAAGATTATAAAAGTTTTACAGCAAATGAATCAAACAAAATTCTACAAAGAAATGGACAATTCTGGCATCATAAAAATTATGATCTCTATATTAGAGATGATGAGGATTTTTTTAGAATAAAGAATTATGTTTTGAATAATCCTGTGAAGGCAAGATTAGTAGATCATTAATAGGAACTGGAAGCATTTAATTATTACAGAAAATATTAATTCAGAACAATATTAGCTTTCAAAGCAGGAGCCAGTGAAATATTCTTCGAATTTCACAGGTTAAAAGCTTTGAGTTACAAAAAAGGAGAAATTATGGTAAATCCACAGATTTTCAGGCAATATGATATTCGTGGAGTTGTAGATAAAGACCTCACGGATGAAATACTTTACCTCATCGGTAAAGGTTATGGAACATATCTTCGCAGGCAGAATCTAAAAAAAGCATGTATCGGCGGAGATGTAAGATTAAGTACTCCCCGTTTCAAAGATCAGTTCATTAAAGGAATGCGGGAAACAGGTATCGATGTTATCGATGTAGGGATCATGGCAACTCCGGTTCTTTATTATTCTATCTGGAAATTAAAAACCGATGGTGGGGTGATGATCACTGCCAGTCATAATCCTGCTGAATATAACGGTATAAAGATGAACAAAGGACTTCAAAGCGTTTATGGTGAAAAAATACAGGACATCCTGAAACTTATCCAGACGCAGGATTTCGAAACCGGAGAAGGAACACTGTCCACCAATGATGAGATGCATGAATCCTACAAGGATTATGTTGTAGCCGGCATTAAACTCGATCGTCCGGTTAAAGTGATCGTAGATGCTGGAAATGGTTCGGGCGGACCGTATCTTCCGGAAATACTCAGAAGACTCGGTTGCGAAGTTAAAGAACTTTATTGTGAACCTGATGGCTTGTTTCCTAACCATCATCCCGATCCAACAGTAGAAAAATATATGACCGACCTCATTGCTGAGGTTAAGAATTCTGATGCGGAGGTTGGACTTGGTCTGGATGGCGATGCCGACAGGATCGGTGTAATCGATGAAAATGGCAAGATGCTTTTTGGTGATCAGATATTGAATATCATCGCACGTGATTTCCTGAAGAATAATCCCGGTGAAAAGATCATTGCAGATGTAAAATCTTCCGTGAACCTGTTCGATGATATAAAAAAACAAGGCGGCATTCCCATAATGTTCAAAACAGGACATGCGAACATTAAAAGCAAAATGCAGGCAGAGAACATTAAAGTAAGCGGAGAGATGAGCGGTCATATCTTCCTTAAAGACAGATACCTTGGTTTTGATGACGCTATCTATGTTTGTGCAAGATTCGTAGAAATTATGAGTAAAACAGATAAGCCGGTAAGCCGATTCCTGGAAGATCAGCCCAAAATGTTCAATACACCGGAACTTCATATTCAGAGTACAGATGATGATAAATTCAACATCGTGGCAAAGGTACGCGATTCCTTTATAAAAGAAGGTTACAACGTTAATGATACGGATGGCATGAGAATAACATTTGAAGACGGTTGGGGATTGTGCAGAGCTTCCAACACAACGCCGGTACTCGTTCTTCGTTTTGAAGCTCTGACAGAAGAAAGATTGCATGAAATTCAAAAATTAGTGGAAGACAGGATAAAAGAGTTGAGTTAAAAAATTAATATCTTTAAGGCAAGTTCATCAAACTTGCCTTTTTTTTTATTAGGGGGATATCCTGGCACATCTTATTATGAAAAATAATTTATTAAAAAGCTCTTCGAATGCTTCGTCCAGATTCTACGATTGGGAGTTCAACCTTATCTGTTCCGAACAGAAAAAAGATGTGAATATGTGGTTAAAGCTGGCAGAAAAGTTTGGCGGCCCGATCCTGGAATTATGCTGTGGTTCCGGCAGGATCACTATTCCTCTATCGGAAAAAGGATTTAAAATAACTGCCTTGGATAATTCTGTCGAAATGCTTCAATTGCTTAAAGAAAAAGCTGATGATAACATCGAAATAATAGAATCTGATATGACTTCCTTCCAACTGAAAAAGAAATTCAAATTTGCCTTTATCAGCTATTCTTCATTTCAACAGCTTCTTTCAAAGAAAGAGCAGATCAAATGTTTGAAAAATATTCACAAGCATTTAAAAGATGGGGGAGTGCTGGGAATAGATATCAATCCATGCATTTGCGAAGAACCCGATATTTTAACGAAAACACACCTTTATACAGCCTGGTATCCACCGAATAATTCTACCGTTTCAATGTTCACTTCCCATAAAATTGACAGGAAAAACGGAATCAAGCATTGGCAGGATATATACGTCGAGATCGATAAAACCGGAAATGAGACTGTTTATAAAAACCAGATATCTCTTAAAGAATGCAGTCATAATTATATGGTAAATATCCTGGAAGAATGCAGTTTTGCTATTATTGATATTTTCGGTGATTTTGAGGAAGGGCAGGTAACAAAAAATTCTAATAATATTATATATATTACAGGAAAAAACTGAACCGAACTTCATATTTCTTGACATCATATCTTAATATCCGTTTAAAGAGTTCAGGGAAAATAAAGTATTCCAGAAGCAATAAAGGAGAATATGTCTTGGAAAAGATTCTGGTAACAAGTGCCTTAACTTATGCAAACGGTCCTCTTCATATTGGTCATGTAGCAGGTTCATATTTAAATGCGGATATTTTTGTACGCTATTGCAAGCTGAAAGAAAAAGATGTGATCTATATTGGAGGAACGGATGATCACGGAGCACCTATCTCGATAAAAGCAGAAGAAGAGGGAACATCACCACAGGAACTGGTTGCCAGATACAATAAAAGTATGAAAGAAGACCTGGAAAAGTTGGGTATAGAACTCGATAACTTCTCCAGCACTTCTACTTCAGAGCATAATAAGTTATCACAGGATTTTTTCCTGAATCTTATGGACGCAGGGTATATCAATCAAAAAACGTCCAATCAGTTCTATGATGAAAAGCACAAACGTTTTCTTCCAGACCGTTATATAGAAGGCATCTGTCCATATTGTAAATCCGAAGGAGCACGTGGAGATCAATGTGACAGTTGCGGAAAGCTGATCGATGCAGTAAACCTGATAGAACCCAAAAGTAAGATTTCCGGGGAAACACCGATTATTAAAGAAACCACTCACTGGTATCTCGACCTTCCAAAATTCGAACCTTTCCTGCGCAAATGGCTGGAAACAAAAAAATACTGGAAAGATAACGTTCGCAATTTTATTCTAAGCTGGCTTGATGAAGGTCTCATCGAAAGAGCTATCACGCGGGATATTGACTGGGGAGTACCTGTGCCGCTGGAAAACGCAAAAGGAAAAGTTCTTTATGTATGGTTCGAGGCTCCGATAGGTTATATCTCTTCAACCAAGGAATGGGCAAAAAGACAGGGAAAACCTGATCTCTGGAAAGAATACTGGTTAAATCCGGAAACAAAACTAATTCATTTTCTGGGAAAAGATAATATTCCCTTCCACACAATAATCTGGCCTGCTGTGCTTTCCAAACAGAAAGACAAATATGTTCTTCCGTATGACGTTCCTGCCAATGAATTTTTGAACCTGGAAGGACAGAAGATGAGCACAAGCCGTAACTGGACTGTGTGGGTAAGGGATTATCTGAAATACTTTGATGGAGAGCTTCTGCGGTATGTTCTGGCAGCCAATGCACCGGAAACCAAGGACAGTGATTTTACCTGGAAAGATTTTCAAAATAAGATAAATAACGATCTGAATAATGTTCTGGGAAATCTTGCGAATAGGACTTTTATCTTTGCCAAAAAGTATTTTAATGGAAAGATAGAAGAAGAACTTGAACTTTCAGAACCATCACAAATTGCATTAAAGGTTTGTAAAGATACCTTGAGTGATGTTGAAAACAGCTTTAATACTTACCAGGTAAGAAAAGCAGTTAAATCTATAATCGATATTGCAAGATGGGGAAATAAGTATTTCGATGAAACAAGTCCCTGGAAAGAGATCAAAACGAATAAACGAAAAGCTAACGAAACTTTATATATTTGTGCTGAACTGTTAAGTGCAATTTCAATTGCTCTTTATCCGATTCTTCCCGATAAAATGCTCGAGTTGAGAAAAATGCTGAATTTATCTGATGATTTCAAATGGTCGGATATAGAAAAAATTTCAGATGGTTTCAAAATAGATGAAGTATCACCATTGTTCAAGAAGATCGAAGATGCGGAAATTGAAAAGCAGATAAACCTGCTGAAAGCTACCCGGAAAAGTGAGGAAAAAGTGGAACATAAACCGGAAATAACTTTTGATGATTTTGAAAAACTGGAAATGAGGATCGGAAAAATACTCGAAGCAGAGAATATTCCCAAATCTAAGAAACTACTTAAATTGAAGGTTGACATCGGTGGGGAAGAGCGCAGTGTGGTTGCCGGAATCTCCGAATCTTATGAACCGCAAGAACTGATCGGGAAAAAGGTGGCGATGCTCATAAACCTGAAACCGCGAAAAGTGATGGGAGTGGACTCGCAAGCAATGATACTGGCAGCAGAAGATGATGGAAACTTTTCGGTTCTTGTGTCGGACAAAAACATCAAAGAAGGAAGTGAAATATCTTGAGTAAAAATAAATATTCCAGGGGAACAATATTCCGGACAAAGAAAAAAGGCCTTATCGAAGTAATCATCCTGGTTATTATTTCTATTGTAACATTCATCCTGGCTAAAATTCTTAATATTTTCGGAATTATTTACAGTCTGCATGTCCTTTTTCTCGGTGAGATATGCATAATGCTTTCTTTCATAGCTATTGGACTGATTATATTTACTGTACGAAGAAAGATAGAACATGACCGGGTTATCGAAGAATGGAAAGTTATTGAAACTGAACTTCGTGAAAGTGAGAAAAGATTCAGAAATCTATTTGAAGAAGTTTCCACCATTGCTGTATATGGTTTTGATCCTGACCGAAAAATTATCTTCTGGAATAAAGCCAGCGAAATACTTTATGGCTATTCAAAAGAAGAAGCTCTTGGAAAAAAAATTGAAGATTTGATAATTCTTCCTGAAATGAGAATGGAAATCATCGAAAAGATCGAAAGATGGGTGAACGAAGATGTGCAGATACGCTCTGGTGAAATTGAACTAATGAAAAAAGACAGATCACTTATCACAGTCCTTTCTAGTTATGTAATGCTGAAAAACGAATATAACAGGATCGAATTATATTCTCTTAATATTGATTTTACAAAACGGAAAAGTACGGAACAAGAACTTCTGAGATCTTATAAAAAATTAAAAAAACTTTCCAGAACAGATTCATTAACTCAACTATCAAACAGGCGGAATATATTAGAAAAAATATATTATGAACAGGTAAAATTCGGAAGATCAAAAGAATGCTTTGCGCTTGTTCTGGGAGACCTGGATAATTTCAAAACTGTAAATGACAGGTTCGGACACGACTGTGGGGATTTTGTGTTGAAGTACGTTGCCAACCTGATGCTTTCCTCAGTAAGAAAGCAGGATATAGTCTCGCGTTATGGAGGTGATGAATTCCTGTTACTGCTTCCTCAGACAAGCTTGGAGGGAGCAAAACATATTGCCGAAATAATAAGAAATGAAATATCTACTTTTGTAATTACATATAAAGATAAGGAAATATCCATCACAATTACTTTCGGGATTGGAATTTATGATAAACAGATGAGTATCGGTGAACTCATCAAGAAAACAGATAATGCCCTTTATGAAGGAAAATTAAAAGGAAAGAACATTATCGTTCTGGCAAAGGAAAAGTCTTCGGAATAATTAATGGTTGGTTTTTCATTTTTTGAAGATAAAATAATAACTTAATTGTTATAGTATTTTCCTTTTTATTATTTTAGATTCTTACAAATAAAAGAGATCGTGAAATGAAAAAAGAAATGAATGAGAACTATGAAGATGTTTTCCAGAACTCAATTGATGCTCAGTTCATTATAGATACTGACACAGGTAAGATAATAAAAGCAAATAACGCTGTCTTTAGAATATTCGGTTTTAATAAGGAAGACATCGTCAATAAAGATTTTTCCCAGTTGTTTCCTGAACAGAAATTGAAAACTCGAAAAACACTTTTAGATAATTTCAATATTCATGATGGAGTGCTGGTTCAAGAATTCCTAAATGTAAAAGGTGATATTCTTAACATGGAAATGATACTCACTATTATTTCATGGAAAGATAAAATGGCTATTCTCGCTTCAATGCGGGATGTTTCAAAACGTGTAAAAGCAGAGAAAGAATTAGAAAAAACTTATGAAAAAATGAAAATACTTTCTCGCATCGATCCTCTTACAAATCTCCTGAATCGCAGAGCAATGATCGAAGTAATTGAAAATGAAGTTATTCGCTTTGAACGAAATAAAGAACCTTTTGTGCTAATTATCAGTGATATCGATGATTATAAAAAGGTCAATGATACTTTGGGCCATGATGCTGGAGATTTTGTCCTGGTTTCAATTGCAGATTTAATGCGTTCTTCAATCAGGAAACAGGACGTTATTGGAAGATGGGGTGGAGATGAGTTCCTTCTGCTTCTTCCTCAAACCGATGCGAGTGGCGGGAAGCACGTTGCCATGAACTTAAAAAGGCAAATAGCTTCAACAACGTTTAATTTTAGTGGAAATGATGTTTTTCTTACTATGACCTTCGGAATTTCTGAATTCAAAGAAAAGCTTGGTCTAAAAAGATGCATAAAGCAAGCTGATAATGCTTTATACAAAGGTAAGAAAGATGGTAAAAATAAAGTAATTATTATGAAATTATAGGTAGAATTAGAAAATAACTATGACAAAACTGAAAAGAGAATTAGGCTTTTTAGATGTATTTTGTATTGCATCCGGCGCAATGATAAGTTCGGGTCTGTTCATTCTGCCCGGGCTGGCATATTATAAATCAGGTCCATCAATTGTGGTTGCCTACCTGCTGGCAGGAATTCTGGTATTACCCAGTATGCTCAGTAAAGCTGAACTGGCTACTGCAATGCCAAAATCGGGGGGTGCTTATTTCTTTATTAACCGCAGTATGGGAGCAGGATTTGGAACTCTCGCCGGAATCTCCGCCTGGTTTTCTTTAGCTTTCAAAAGTGCCTTTGCTTTAGTAGGAATCGGAGCTTTTGCTTCTCTTATCTTTCCGGGTATCTCGATCTTCCAGATAAAGCTTATAGCTTCCGCTTTTTGTATTGCTTTTATGATAATCAACCTGATCGGAGCAAAACATACCGGTCGTTTGCAAGTAATAATGGTGATGGTTTTAATGGCGATATTGGTTTTTTATGTTATCAGGGGAATTCCAAAAGTAGATAATCATAATTTCGATGTATTTATGAAAGGAAACATGAAAACCCTATTCATGACGGCAGGAATGATATTTATATCTTATGGCGGTTTAACAAAAGTAGCAAGCGTGGCAGAAGAAGTAAAAAATCCTTCACGTACTTTACCGCTGGGTATGATAGCATCCTTCTGCACCGTTACTTTATTCTATGTGCTGGTAGTGTTTGTTACAGTGGGAGTTCTGGGTGACGGTCTTTTATTGCCTGGCTCCAAACAATACACGCTTACACCAATAAGTGATGGAGCAGGTGTAATAATGGGCAGCACCGGAATTATCATTCTTTCTCTGGCAGCGCTTTTAGCTTTCTTTTCCACTGCCAATGCAGGAATTCTGGCAGCTTCACGCAATCCTATGGCTATGAGCAAAGATCAGCTTCTTCCTTCCTTTTTTGGTAAAGTAGGGAAAAAGCATAATACTCCTCATAATTCGATCATTTTCACCAGCCTTTTTATGATCGCAGTCATTTTTCTACCCATTGAAACCCTGGTTAAAACAGCCTCTACCATGAAGATCCTGCTTTTTATGTTCGTTAATATTTCTGTTATCATCATGCGTGAAAGCGGCATCCAAAATTACCGTCCAAAATTTAAAACACCTTTATATCCCTGGGGACAGATATTTGCCATAGTAGCCTATATTTTCCTGATAGTGGAAATGGGGAAGGGTCCATTACTAATTACCGGAGTTTTTATCTTATTTGGCATCCTCTGGTATTGGTTTTATGGTCGCATACGTTCCAATAAAGAATCAGCACTATTGCACATTGTTCAAAAGGTAAAAGCAAAAGAGCTGCCAACAACTTCTCTGGAAAAAGAACTGAAAGAGATCATTCGCGAGCGGGATAGTATTCAGAAAGACCGCTTTGATAATTTAATAGAGAATTCTGTTGTGCTGGATATTAAGAAGTCCGTTACAAAAGAAGAATTCTTCAATATCATTTCAGAAAATGTGAGCACATCTATTAATAAAAAAAATAGATATTTCTTTAATAAACTGGTGGAAAGGGAAATGGAAAGCTCCACTGTATTAACGGAGAATCTTGCCATTCCACATATTATTATCGAGGGTGAGAAAAAATTCAATATCCTGCTGGCAAGATGCAAAGAGGGTATTTATTTCTCTGAAGATGCACCAAAGATCCAGATAGTATTCGTTATTTATGGAACTAAAGACGAACGGAATTTCCACCTGCAGGCATTGGCTGCAATTGCCCAGATAGTGCAGGATCCGAGCTTCGAGAAGAAATGGCTTACTGCCAAAAATGAAGAAGCACTCAGAGATATTGTTCTGCTGGGTGAAAGAAGAAGGAAATAGAACGCAGATGACGCTGATCGAACGGATAAGCGCGGATAGAACTTATTATTTTGATTTAATTTAAAAAGATAATATCTGTGTTCATCCGCAATATCCGTGTTATCTGTATTCCATAATAGGATTAGGTATAGATGATAAATAGAACGCAGATAACGCTGATTGAGAGGATTTTTACGGATAAGAAATATTTTTTAGAAAAAATGGTGAAAGAATTTAAGAGGAAATACAAATGAGTGTTAGTAATTATACGTTTGGTATATTAGATTGTAAAAATTACAATAAAGTAAATAAAACAGTAAGATTTTTTGACACAAGTCTAAATTGGCGACTATTACATGTTATACGAGGTAGTGAAATTATAAAAATCGGTTATGATTCAAAATATCAATTCAAATTTGTTGTAGTTGAGATTAATAAAAAGACAATTACTTATTTAATCGAAATATATAAAAATCCTTTTATTAACGAACTACGAAATATAGGGGCGAAATATGTACCAAATGAAAATAAATTTGATTTGACAGAAGGAAAAGTTAAGCCCTTAATGTATGAAATATTTAAACCCTTTTCTAACAATAGGGAACTTCTCATTAAGGTAATTCTAAAGCAAATTATGATATTTGAAAGAGATAAAAAATATTTGAATAATGAAATAGAAGGGAAGCGGAAAAAAGACATTCAAAAAGAAGTAAATAAATTAGTAGTTATTCGGAAAAATCTTAAATTTGAAATAGATGAATTAAAACTTGATATAAAAAATATTAATTCTAAAAACGCTGAGTATTTCGAGAATGAAAAGAAATACGAGAAAACCAAAAAAGATACAATTGCTTTAGAGAAAGAAATTTTTTCAGTAAAACAGGAAAATGAAGAATTAATTGGAGAAAAAAAAGAACTTAATAATCAAAGAAATAAACTTAATATAGAAATAAATAAGTCAAAAGATGAAAAACAAGAAATAGAAAAAACGATTAAGAATAAAAAATTGCAACTTGAAAAAATTAGAAAAGAAGATAATAGCTTTAGAATGTTTATAGAAAAAGCTTTGGAACAAAAAGAAACATTAGATAAAGAAATTAATGAACGAGATATTATCAAGAAACAACTGAAAGATGAAACAAATAAGCTAAAACAAGAAAAAGAAGAATTAAAAGAAAAGATTAAAGATTTAGAAACACAACTTGTAAACAATAAAAAACAACCGAATAATGAAAATAAAGAGAACACAAAAACTGATAGTGATCCAGTACAAAATATTTTAAAAAAAATCGGTGTTAGTAATATTGTCGCAAAACTAAAAGAATGCAAAACTAAATCTATTTTTCATATAGAAGAATTCAAAAATCATTTTAGAGAAAAGGGATTGTTCTATAGCGAAGAAACAATTCGCGATTTACACTATTCAGTATTAAGCAACAGACTAACAATATTGGCAGGACAACCAGGTTGTGGCAAAAGTAAATTAATGCAAACTTTCATCAACTTTATGAGTAAAGATATACCGAAAGATTTAATAAAGCATACTTATTCATTTATACCTGTAAAACCTGAATGGACTGATCCAAGTTTTCTAATTGGTTGTTATAATTATTTACAAAATGAGTTAGAAGTTACAGAGTTTCAAAAAATCTGTTATTTAGCTGAACAATGTCCTAAGATACCATTTTATATTTGTTTAGATGAATTTAATATTGCAAGACCGGAAAATTATTTTGCAGATTTTTTAAGTTTACGAGAATTGGATAATCGTAATTCTAAAAAGAAAATAACTTTTCAGAATTCAAAACTTGAAATAAAACTTCGTGATAATATTCATTTCTTTGCTACAATTAATACTGATGCAACAACCTTTGAATTGAGTCCTAAAGTTTTAGATAGAAGTAACATAATTGAATTAAAACCTGAGAAAATCTATATAAAAAAACTAATAAAAAATTTTAAAAGCAAGCATTTAAGTTTTAATGATAGTATTTTGAAATTTGAGGAAATATTAGTTGCTTTCATTGAAAAATGGGAAAAAGAAGATCTTCTTAACCAGCCTTTGCCTATTAGTTATCGAAGTGTAAAATCTGCTTTGCAGTTATTAATTACTAATTCTCAAGATGATATTTCTATAATAGATTATTTTTTCAGTAAAAGCATTTTAATTAAACTACAATCATTTGATGATATGGATGAAATGGCTGAAAAATACAAAAATCTTTTGGAATCCATCAAAGTTGATTTTAGAGAAAACAAATTATTAAACTCTGTAAAGAAAGTTGAGAAAATAATTAACGGTGCTTCTGGTCAAACAGGATAGTTATGATCATTCCCAGAAATGATTTAATAGCCTTTTTAGATATAAAGGACGGTTTATTATTATCTTTTAATAAAGATAAAGATCTAATAAAAAGCAAAGAACTTCACAAAGAAAAATCAATTAGTAATGAAAGATATGTGCCCTTATCAAAAATGAGAATCAAATGTAAAGAGAATACTAATTATCTAAAACATATCTCAATAAAAATTGAGATTGGAAATGAACTTAAAATATTGAAAACAATTGTCGTCGATGATTATTTAGAGATTGATGAAAATCTAACAAATTTTGGAATAAAAAAATATGATAATCTGCCTACAAAACATTGGGCTGGACGAGCTATTCTAAAATTATTCTATGATGAATTACCTTTAAAATATGATGAAGAAAATTATTATGAGACTGAAATTGAATTTGTTCCAATTTTGCTTGGTGAAAATGATTACATTAAACTACTTGAACAATTAATAGAAGATAAGATTCGAATGTATTCTGAAATCAATGGTTACTTTAGAAATTTTGCTGATAGGATAAAAGGTCCATTAAATGAAGTGTCCGAAATCTTAAAATATCAGTGGATCGTAATGCTCTATTATGAATATTTACAAACATTAAAAAGAATAAATCTTACACAACAAATAATAAGAGAAACAACTATTATTAATACGATTAATCTAAAACATAAAATAAAGTTACACAGCCCTAAAATACAGTTTTCGAAAATACAAAATGGACAGATAATTCCGTTTAGGATTATTAATAATAGAATTAAATTAAATTATAATACACCTGAGAATGTAAGAGTTAAGATACTTAGTGCTTTTTT
>JAUVLE010000054.1 GCA_030595905.1 Candidatus Cloacimonadota bacterium
ATAAAGTTTCATGCTTCCCGGTCTGATTTTTGTAATGAACGAAGTATGCCCGATATCAATTCCGAAATCTCCATCAACCCCGGGGATAATAACATGATCAAAATCACTTTTTATCTTCGTTTTGAAAGGTTGAACTACTGTTAATTTTATTTTACTCATACTTATTTTTTCTTTTTCTTGCGATGAGAAATCGGTTTTATCATTGGTTCGGTTTTGCTTCTTCCACTCATAGAAATACCGGAAACAGATTCTTTTGGTTCTTTTACTTTTGTTGTACCTTTCATGATCTTCTTCGCTTTTTCTTCTGCAGATTCAATATTTCCTACATATAAAAAAGCCTGTTCCGGCCAATCATCACATTCACCACTTAAAATAGCTTTGAAACTTTCGATGGTTTCTTTTAGGGGAACATAAATTCCTGCAGTATTTGTAAATTCCTCTGCAACAAAAAATGGTTGAGAGAAGAATCTTTCAAGTTTTCTGGCTCGATTCACTGTTATTTTATCCTCTTCAGAAAGTTCATCCATTCCAAGAATTGCAATAATATCCTGCAGATCTTTATATTTCTGGATAATTCTTTGAGTTTCACGTGCAATATAATAATGATCGTCTCCGATAATTTTCGGGTCAAGAATACGACTGGTGGAATCAAGTGGATCAACAGCGGGATAAATGCCGAGTTCAACTATCTTTCTATCCAGCACTGTTGTTGCGTCGAGATGAGAGAAAGTAGTTGCCGGAGCCGGATCGGTGAGGTCATCTGCGGGAACATAAATAGCCTGAACAGATGTTATCGCTCCATCTTTGGTGGAAGTTATCCTTTCTTGAAGAATACCCATTTCCGTAGCCAGAGTCGGTTGGTATCCCACAGCAGACGGCATTCTTCCGAGAAGGGCAGAAACTTCCGAACCTGCTTGTGTAAAACGGAAAATATTATCAATAAAAAGTAGAACATCTTTTTTGGAAACATCACGGAAGTATTCTGCAATCGTAAGTCCGCTTAATCCTACTCTTTGCCGCGCTCCCGGGGGTTCGTTCATCTGTCCGAAGACCAAAGCGGTTTTGTCAAGCACACCCGATTGTTTCATCTCGAGCCACAGATCATTTCCTTCCCGCGTTCTTTCTCCAACTCCGGAAAACACGGAAAATCCTCCATGCTCAACCGCAATATTTCTTATCAATTCCTGGATAAGAACGGTTTTTCCAACACCTGCACCGCCAAAAAGTCCTATTTTACCTCCTTTTGAATAAGGTTCGATAAGATCGATGACCTTTATTCCCGTTTCAAGTACTTCTTCTTCTGTTGAGAGATTTTCAAAAACAGGTGCCTGGCGATGAATAGGATATCTTTGTTCTGTTTTGATCGGACCTTGTTCGTCTATAGGCTCACCAATAACATTTATTATCCTGCCCAAAACCTCTTCGCCTACCGGAACAGATATCGGTTCACCGGTATCAATAACTTTTTCACCCCTGACAAGGCCATCTGTTGAATCCATTGCAACCGTACGGACTTTGTTTTCTCCGAGATGCAACTGAACTTCCAGAACCAACGTCGGAAGATCTTTTCTTTCTATTTTTAATGCGTTATATATTGCAGGAAGATGCCCCTCCGGGAATTCTACATCGACCGTGGGTCCAATAACCTGAATAACTTTTCCTTCAATCATATTAACCTCTTAATTCTCCAATCTTTTTTTCTATTGCAAAGCTTCAGCTCCCGAAGCTATTTCTATAATTTCTGTTGTTATACTTGCTTGTCTTACCCTGTTATATCTTAATGTTAATTCTCCAATTAAATCGGTAGCATTATCCGTTGCAGAATCCATTGCGGTCATTCTGGCACCTTGCTCTGCCGCAGAAGATTCCAACATTATTCTCCAGATTTCTACGTTTATATGTTTTCTTCCAATTTCTTCAATAATCGTATCTTCATCGGGTTCATATAGAAAATCATGATTTGTTACATCTTCCAATTCAATAGGTTTAACAGGAAGAAGCTGCTTCACGATAATATCTTGCTGAATTGCAGATTTGAATTCATTATAAAGTATATCGATCTTAATATAATTTTGATCAAGATATAATTCAAGTATCTTTACGGCAACATCGCTGGAAACACTGAAATCCATTTCGTTAAAAAGATTAATATAGTTTTCTGTAACCTTTGTTGAATGTTTTTTGAAATAATCATAACTCTTTTTCCCGATACATATCAGGTCTGCATTGGGATGTTGTTCAATATATTTTATTGCTTTACGTATGATCTGAGAATTAAAAGAACCACAAAGTCCTCTATCGGAAGTTACAATGATAAATGCCGTTTTTCCTTTTCCTTCAACATCTGTAAGAATCGGATGATCTGTTGCATTATTTTTGAGTTTTATCATACGAAGCATATGATCTATATGATCTGCATAAGGGCGCGCCTTTATGATGTTATCCTGTGCTTTCCGTAATTTAGCAGCGGCAACCATTCTCATGGCGTTTGTGATTTGCCGGGTGCTTTTAACGCTTTCTATTCGCATTTTGATTTCTTTGATGTTCGCCATTTGATTTCCTTAGAACTTCTTTAAAACCTTTTTACAGATTTTGTGCATCGCTTCTTTCATTTCATCTGTAATCTTATCTTTTATCATGCTTTTCATGAATTCCTTATATTCGGAATCCAGAGTTGAATAAAGTTCTTCTTCTACCTTCTTAACATCGTTAACTTCGATCTCGTCAAGATAGCCTTCATTTGCCATAAAGATAATGAATATTTGCTTTTCTACCGGCAGTGGTGAATATTGATCTTGTTTTAGAATTTCTACAAGTCTTTCACCCCGTCGAAGCTGAGCCTGAGTTGCCTTATCGAGATCGGAACCGAATTTGGAGAACGCTTCTAATTCCGCATATTGAGCAAGGTCGAGACGAAGCTGTCCGGTAACGCTTTTCATTGCTTTTATCTGTGCACTTCCGCCAACGCGAGAAACAGAAAGGCCGGCATTAATGGCAGGTCTTATCCCCGAATAAAACAAACGGCTGCCAAGATATATCTGCCCGTCTGTAATAGAAATCACATTGGTTGGAATATAAGCTGTTATATCGTCTGCCTGAGTTTCTATGATAGGAAGCGCAGTAAGGGAACCACCGCCAAGTTCATTGCTTAGTTTGGAAGCTCTTTCCAGAAGCCTTGAATGCAGATAAAACACATCGCCGGGATATGCTTCACGTCCTGGAGGTCTCCTGAGCAGAAGTGAAAGTTCACGATATGAAACAGCGTGTTTAGAAAGATCATCATAGATTATGAGAGCATGTTTTTCTTTGTCCCGGAAAAACTCCCCGACTGTACAACCTGCATAAGGAGCAAGGTATCTGAGTGATGCCGATTCGGATGCCGATGCCGTAACAATTATCGTATAATCCATAGCCTGGTGTGCTTCTAAGGTTTTTACTATTTTAGCCACGGAAGATTTTTTCTGTCCGATGGCAACATAGATACAAATAATATCCGAATCTTTCTGGTTTATGATCGTATCGATGGCGATAGCGGTTTTTCCTGTTTGCCGGTCACCGATAATTAATTCCCTTTGTCCTCTACCGATTGGTATCATCGAATCGATTGCTTTCAAGCCTGTCTGCAAAGGTTCTTTTACGGGCTGCCTTTGAATAATTCCAAGAGCTTTTCTTTCTATCGGTTTATATTCCTCCGCTTTAATTTCACCTTTTCCATCGATAGGATGACCCAAAGCGTTAATAACACGACCCAGCATTTTTTCCCCCACTGGAACCTGGAGTATCTTCTTTGTTCTTTTGGCAATATCACCTTCTTTGATCTTTCTTGTTTCACCAAATATTATACAACCGACATTATCTTCTTCAAGGTTCAGAGCCATACCAACAACACCGCCTGTAAATTCGATCATTTCGCCAGCCATCACGTTATCCATTCCATAAATGCGAGCTATTCCATCGCCGACTTGAACTACTTTTCCTGTTTCGGCAATATCGATCTCGAATTTAAAATCGTTTATTTTATCTTTTAGTATCGAACTTATTTCATCTGGTTGAATCTTCATTCTGACCTCATTTTTTATTTCTTTGAACTAACTAATTTTACCAAACCATTTTTTATTGAACCATCGATGAAAAAAGAATCTGTTTGTGCGATAAATCCTCCAATGATTTCAAGATCAATATTAACTTTCATCACAACATCTTTCTTAACAATATCAGCGATTTTGGAACTTATCTTATTTAGTACCGTTTCGGAATGTTCATGTGCAATCGTTAAAGATACCTTAACCTGATTGTTACTGATCAAAACAGTATTTTCCATTTCATTAAGTACTTCCATAATGATCGCAAACCTGTGCTTCTTTACTAAAAGAACAAAAAGATTTTCCCAGATTACTTTGTTATTGAGTTGTGCGGATATTTTTTTCACCAGTTTTAAACGGTTTTGCAATGGAAAAAGAAATGAATTGATCGATTTTATATAATCTGCATCTTGCGTAAAAGCTTTTCTAAGAAACTCAATATCCTTTATAACAGAGTAATATTGATTCTCCTGTATATTTAATATAGCAGCTTTTGCATAGCGTTTAGCGATCAATTTATCTTTCACTTATCCTCTTTCTCGGAAAGAATCTTTTTCAAAAGTGCTTCATCTTTTTTGTCATCCAGTTTTTCTGAAAGGAATTTTGCAGAAAGATCTGAAACCAATTCGATTATTTCTGTTTCGATCTCTGACTTTACTTTTTCCTTTTCGTGTTTAAGCTGTTCTTCCGTATCTTTAAGAATTTTCTTTTCTCTACTTTTTGCACTTTTTACAATTTCAGAAGATTGTTTTTCAGCATTTTTCTTGGCAGCAGTTTTCATCTTTCTTATTTCTTCTGCAGAGGTCTTTAATTCCCCTTCTTTTTCTTTAACAAGTTTTGCTGCATTTTCTTTTGATTCATTTGCGTTATCTATATCGTCCGATATTGTTTTCTGTCGCTCGGCCAAAAATTTCTTTATAGGTTTATAAAGTATTTTGTTCAATATAATGAGCAAAAGGATAAAGTTCAGTATCACAATAATGAACGCATAATTAATACTAATCATAAATTCTCCCGTTTAAGGAATTAATTAGAAAATCAAGTTTTCTCTACTTCTAATCTATATCCTTTTTTTTCAGGTTGAGAAAATAAGCAATAATGCAATAACCAGTGAATAAATACCGGTAGATTCTGATACTGCCTGTCCCACGAGCATCGTTCTGGTTATCAAGCTTGCATTTTCCGGAGAACGAGCAATACCCTCGCAAGCTTTACCTGCTACGAAACCCTCTCCTACTCCAGGTCCCAAAGCACCCATTCCCATACATAGTCCTGCTCCCAAAAGAGCTGAAGCTTTTACGATTCCCTGTGCTAATGTTAAGTCCATGATTCCTCCATATTTTTTTGCCGCCGTCTTACATAAACTAATGGCGACTTACTATCAACTATAAAAAAGAACTTACAGAAATTTAGTTTTTTATCGTTTTATCTATTGATGATTTCATTTTTTAATTATAATGCAAATATTAACAAAAACGATATTACAAGCGAATAAATTGCTGTTGATTCCGATACCGCAGATCCCAGAAACATTGTTCTCATGATATTTGATTTTTCATCCGGAAACCTGCCCATCATGTCATTAGCTTTTCCTGCAACAAAGCCAATGCCCATCCCGGGGCCCAATGTTCCAAACCCGATACATAGCCCTGCTCCCAGAAGTGCAACTGTTTTCACGATTAATTTTCCCAGAGAAATATCGACGGGTTGATTCGGAATGGAATACAATAAAAGAAAAGATACAACTAATGCGAAAATCGCAGAAGTCTGTGATAGTGCCTGACCGATAAGCATATTCCCCATTATGGCGTTTCCGTGTTTTGGCATTCTAGCTATAGATTTACAAGCTTGTCCCCCTGAATATCCGGCTCCCAGAGATGGTCCTACAGAACCAAAACCCATTGCAATACCAGCAGCAAGATATGCAGCGGCTTTGAACCATCCTCCTTCTATACTGTCAGACCTGCCATATATCAGAAGCATGGAAATAACCAGCGCAAAGATTCCGGCAGTTTGTGCTGCTGCCTGACCGATAAGCATTGTTCGGAAAATCTGTTCGTTTGCCTTGGGTTGTTTAACTATTGCCCGTGCTCCTTCTCCGGCAATTATACCGGAACCAATTCCGGTGGTTACCGCTCCGATACCTACACAAAGTCCTGCACCGAGGTATGCTGCAATTTGAATTTGTTCAATAGTAAATGCCATTTATCACTCCGAAATTTCCACACCAATATATGTGAGAGCAAGCATTGTAAATACAAATGCTTGAATCGTTCCTACGAATATGCCGAAAAATAAATTCAGCCCTACAGGAAAAACAACGAAACTAACAAGTGAAGAAACTACCAGGATAATGATAGCTCCACCCAGAATATTTCCAAAAAGACGGAAAGAAATTGAAACGACTTTAGACATTTCTCCAACTATATCTAAAAGGAAAAGAGGATTTTTTACCGGATTAATATAGTTCTGAATGTGTTTCCATGCACCCTTTGCTTTTATTGCCGTGAAGTGTACAATAATGACGACCATAAAGCCGAGACCCAGCGGTACATTCAAATTCCTCGTAGGTTCCATAAACCCCGGTATCGGTATCATACCGATCATATTGCATGCCCAGATAAAGATGAAAAGAGTGACAATATACGGCGTATAATTTGCCTTTTCTTTTCCCAGGGTTTCAGTAACAAATTCTTCTAATGAAGTATATATCAATTCAAAAATAAGTTGTGATTTTGAAGGACGAGCCAGCAGATGTTTCCTGATATATAGTGCCATGAACAGAAGTACTATATCGACGATCAGGATCATTCGCAAAAGTTGAAATGTTCCAAGAGCTGTCGGTGCACCGAAAATTCTCTTAAAAAGATCATATATTTTTTCACTCCCATAGACATTTGGAGCAATGCTTTTCTGCCTATGGTATTCATCGATCTGGAATTCTTCTGTTATTTTTTCCTGGAGGTCATAATGGAATTCAATATTTCTGAGAACGAACCTTTTATTTTCAAATCCGATTTGAAGCTGTCTGGTAAAATTACCGGATAAAAATACAAGTATGATCTCTATCATGAAGAAGACCAAAAATATTTTTAACATCGGTTTTTTTTTCTTTGCCATTTCAACCTCAGAAATACTTACTTTTTCTCATATTCTCGTAAATCTCATTCCCGTAAATGCATATCTGTGCCGCAAGTAATCCCAATCCAAAAACAACTATATTCGGCCTTAATAAATAAATTATTACTATGGAATATACAGCAATGAACAATAATCTCAGCAATGTTCCTTTAACAGCATTAAGTTTAGATTTGGTTTCAAGTAGTTTCATACTTTTTTTCACATTATCTGCAAGCCATATAAAATTAATAAAACTTGCAATTGAACCCAAAATCCAACCTAAAGCTTCTTTATAAAACAACGGCAGACTCAAAATGGCAGGTACGTTTGTCAAGAGAATAATAATCACGATTCTCTTAACATATATTTTGTTATTCATCTTATTTTTATAGTACTTAATCCCTATAAATTTTTCTTAACAGCCTGTATGCTCCCAGAACTCCCGTTATTACTCCAAGAAATACACCGACCGCCATAAGTATCCCGTTTGTATTAAACTTCCTGTCTAAATAAAGGAAAAGAAAGAAAAATATCAAGATAGATGAAACTACTACAAGCCCCAGTTGTGATATTAAACTAAAATATTTATACCACTCTTTATTGAGATTTTTTTTCTTCCTCATTTTTTTTATAAACAAAAGTTTTACCAACAGCAGGTTTGCCATTTTTGTTCATTTTACTTGTACCGTTAAATACAGCTCCTGTGTGAATTTTCAACACTTTTGCTATAATATCACCTGTTAAGTTGGCGGTTCTATCGAGTTCGAGGGCATCTTCACAAACGATGTTCCCCACAACCTTACCGGAAACAAGACACTCGTCGGCCTTAATATCGGCTTTTGCTACACCGGAAAGTCCGATCGTAACAAATCCGTCTGATTCGATCGAGCCTTCCACATTGCCATCGATGCGAATACCACCTTCGATGATCAAAGAACCTTTTATTCTGCTTCCTTTTCCAATTATGGTAGAAAGTTCCACTTTCTTGTTTCTTGCCATATTATCCTCTCTTTCTTTTATTCATTTACTAAAAACTTTTCCGGGTCTAAATATTCATCGTTTTTTATTATCTCAAAATGAAGATGAGGAGCAGAGCTATTTCCTGTATTTCCGACCAGTGCAATAGTTTCACCTTTTTCGACAAAGATCCTGGTTTTGCAAACAACAGCAGAAAGATGTGCATAGAGCGTGGAATATTCATTCAGGTGATCTACTATCATAACGATTCCAAAATATTTGTCTTCATAAACAGACTGAACAACACCTGCGGCGGCAGCTACAACCTCGGTTCCATTTGCAGCAGCAAAATCGAGTGCCGGGTGTTCTTCGGAATATTTCTGGCTTATTGCATAATCTCCGTCGATAGGAATAAGATCGGGAATGAATCTTCTTTTTTTTTCTTTTTGTGAAAGTTTTTCACGGTTATTATCTACGTTGATTATTTTTCTTTCTTTATCTGTCTTTTGCTTTTGTAAATAATTATTCAGGACATTTCTTAATCTATCGGAATTGGAAATATCGGTCTCTTCTGTAGTTTGTATTTTATTTATTTCATCAGTAATATATTCAATATATTCTTCGGAAACTTCTAGTTTATGCTTTTGCTCTTTGGTAATGATACTTAACTTCCTATTTTCTGAATAAACAAGAACCAGGGCAACAACTACGATTAAAAAAAGAAATAGTAATAATTTATTCATTTATTTTTTTTCTAACGCCTTGATAAGTTTATTCAATTCCTTCTCGGAGGTATAATGGAATATTATCCGGCCTTTATTTTCCTTTCCGGAAATAGTTACTTTTGTTTTATAGGAATCGATGAGTTTTTTTTCATATTCATTTAACTTTGGAATTACAATTGTTTCCGGTTTTTGTTTATGAACAGAACCGGTTTCTTTGATCCGTTTTGCTTCTAATTCTGTTTTTCTTACCGATAAATTATTTTTCAATATCAGATTTGCAAAATCTTCCTGCAATTGTTCATTAACTTGAAGAACGGCACGTGCGTGTCCGGATGAAATTTTTTCATCCAATATCATCTGTTGAATATTATCATTCAACTTCAGAAGGCGAATAAGATTTGAAATAGTAACTCTATCTTTTCCCACAATTTCAGATATCTGGGAATGAGTTAATTTAAATTCTTCATTCAATTGCTGATAAGCCCTTGCTTCTTCGATAGCGCTCAGGTCTTCTCTTTGAACATTTTCGATGATCGCAAATTGAAGCTGTTCTTTGGGCGAAACACTTCTGATAATAACCGGAATGCTGTCAAATCCAGCGAGCCGTGATGCTTCCAATCTTCTTTCACCGGCAACGAGCTCATATTTTGTTTCATCTCTTTTCGTGACAATGATCGGTTGGATGATACCATTTTCCCTAAGAGAATTTGCGAGTTCCTGCAATTTTTTCTTATCGAATTTTTTACGTGGCTGATACCTGTTTGGAGCTATTTTATCGATTTTTATCGTTGTTATTCCAGTTGTTTTATCGATAGATTCAGGTCCCGAATCTATCAGCGCTTCTAAACCTCTGCCTAATTTTGTCATCTTGCTATCACTTCCTTTGCTAATTCCAAATAGCTTTTTGAGCCGGGAGATTTTATATCATAATGGAATATAGATTTCCCGAAACCCGGAGCTTCACTTAATTTTACACTTCTGTGAATGATCGTTTCAAAAACCTGTTCCTGGAAATATCTTCTAACTTCCTTTGCAACCTGTCGGGAAAGATTTAATCTCCTATCATATAATGTAAGTAAAATACCCATTATATTAAGTCCAGGGTTCAATCCTTTTTTAATCAGTCGGATGGTAGTAAGAAGCTGGCTCACACCTTCCAGTGCATAATATTCACATTGAATTGGAATAATAACATCCGTGCAGGCTGTAAGTGCATTAACCGTAAGCAGCCCCAACGAAGGAGGACAGTCGATAATGATAAATTCATAATCATTTATAAATGGCTCTACGATTTTTTTTAGTTTATATTCCCGTGAATATTCCTTCACAAGCTCGATCTCTGCTCCGCTCAAATCGACGTTTGCCGGAGCGATCTCCAGTTTTTTTAGGATAGAAGAAGGTTTGATCACATCCTTCAGAGGTGCCTTTCCTATCAATGCTTCATAAATATTCGGGCTTTTCCTTTCAACCCCAACGCCACTGGAAGTATTTCCCTGAGGATCAAAATCTATTAATAACGTTTTTCTTTCAAAAATAGCGAGAGCAGAAGCAAGACTGATCGCAGTGGTAGTTTTACCTACACCACCCTTTTGGTTTACGATTGTAATTATTCTTCCCATAATTTTTCCGTTATCTTCACTTTCTTTTATTTTTCTATTCATTTTTTTACTATTTCAATTATCTTTCTTTCTCCAATTTCGGGACGGCTCACATCATATATCTTTACCTTCCCAAATTGTGTTACATCATCTAATTTCCTGCTTTTGTAAAGAATTATCTTACCGTCGTTTTTTAATAGGTCGAACATTTTTATTTTATACTTCGGTAAAATTTTCACAGACCTGCACACTATAATATCAAAAAAATTATTCCAATCCGCTTCCATTTCTTCAAGCCGTGAAACAATCGTGAAACATTCTTTTAAGTCAAGTCTTTTGACAATATTTTTTATTGAATTGATCTTTTTCTGTTTGGAATCCAACAGAAAAACGATTGAATCCGGATAGAGTAATTTAATTGGAATACCCGGCAAACCCCCGCCTGTTCCAAAATCCAGGATCTTTTTATTTGAAAAATCTATATCCCGGATCGGCAGGATAGAATCCAGGAAATGTGTCGTCCAATAATCTTCGGGTTTTGTCTTCCGGGAAATGAGGTTAACTTTTGAATTTTCTTCCAATAATAAATCTAAAAACCTCTGAAATGAATCGAGCAGCTCCTCATAATGTGGAAAATTAAACTCTCTTAAAAACGACTTAAATTTTTCTTTCTGCATCTTCTTTTCTTTCCACTGATACCCGTTTATAATTACCTAAGTTTCTACATTCTCCAGCCTGCAATTCTCCAACTTTTTATCACCATTTATTTTTACATCTCCAACTATCTTTACGTTTTTTCCAAAGTAAACATCGCCTTCGATTTTCAGGCTGTCACACTCTTTCAGGGAAGGAATTCCATCTTTAAAATGTTCTTGAAGTTGATCGATGGTTTTGTAATAATTTTCGTTCAATTTAATTGCCGGAGGTTGGTTCAGACTCTTGTTCAGGATCAACTTATAGTCATCTGTCAGTATAAAGGCATCGCTCCAGATTCCCAGGAGATCGGTTGTTTTTTTTACGGGTGCGAACCTGTTCCTTTCCACGACAATAGCTTTTGAACCTTTGAAAATACTGATTGCAGCACCCATTGCAGATTCTATCTGGAAAACCTTTTTACCTTCGACTTCTTTTGGATTCATGATCATAGACAACGGTACAAAATTATTGCTCTCATTCAATTTTTTCTTTAAAGCTTTCAGGTTTACCCAGAGATTATTCGTATTGAAATAGCGATATTTATTCACATCCTGAAAAGAGTCTATTTCATCATCGGGACATTGAGCGGTTTCCCGCAAGATAAGCTGCCCATCTTTAGTTTGAGCCAGATGACCGCCTTTCTTATCCATTTCTGTCCGCCTGCACACTTCCATTAAAAATGGTTCCTTTGTATCGACAAAATGAGACAATATTTTTTCATCTACGATCGCTCCGAGATTATCAGAATTAGAAATAAAAGCATACTCAAATCCTTTATCCAATAATTTATCAAGCACTCCGGAAATTTTTAGAACCAGGTATATCTCACCATGCCCCGGTGGATTCCAATTCTGGTTATCATTTTCACCTTCCAGAGGAGACAGATCTTCCTGAATTATCTTTGGAAATTTATTTTGAATAAAATCCAGCGGAAGATGGGGAAGAGGAAGCGCCGGATATTTCTCAAGATAAGAAATTGTATCTTTCTGTGTGTTGAAACTGTTCATAAAAAGAAGAGGAATATCTTTCCCTGAAGTTTTTCTCAGTTGCAGAATTTGAAGAGCAATAATATCCAGGAAGTTATAGTTTTCCTTTACTTTAAGCAGCGTTTTAGCTTTCCTTAGTCCCATACTGGTCCCCAGTCCGCCATTAAGTTTTATCACTACCATTTTTTCAAGTGGAGAAGAATCTGTCTCTTTAAGCTTATTATAATCTATTATACTTTTTTTGGATGAAGGTTCAATTTCTTTTTCGGATAATTTGCCTGTTGCTCCGGCTAATATTTGTTCATAATAATCAGAAAAAGATCGAATTACCAGATCGTTCAATCCGGCATTCTGCATTATCGTTACAAATTCAGGTAAATGATTTCTCATTTCTTTTTCTCTCCTTTTTGTCTAATTGTTCAATTAATTCCGCAGAATTCATTTTAATTGTTCGCATTTACTGTTTTAAAAACGCATACTTAAATAAAATTTTATCAATTAAAATTTATTTTTTCTGAGATCGAGATATTCTTATTCCTGTTCATATTGCGGTTCTGGTTCACGATCAATTCTCCCAGCAGCCCGATAGAAAAGAACTGTAATCCAATCATTATAAGCAAGGTTGCCAGGTATAGCAACGGGCGATTATAAAGCGGTTGGCCGAATCCCAATTTCATGATCGTTAGATATAGTCCGATAAAGAAACCGGTAAAACCAAACATTGCTCCAATCCTTCCAAAAAGATAAAGCGGACTGTGAATATATCCTGTTACAAGTTTAACGGTAAGGAGGTCCAGAAAGCCACGCAGATATCTTTCGGAACCATATTTTGTTTTTCCAAATTTGCGTTTGCGATGTCTCACCGGAATTTCCGTAATCCTGAATCCTTTGCTATTTGCTAAGGCGGGAATATACCTGTGCATTTCTCCATAAATATCAATTTCTTTAATAACTTCTTTTCTATAAGCTTTGAACCCGCAATTATAATCATGCAGTTTCATCTTGAAGAAACCTGAAGTAATAGAATTAAACAGCTTTGAAGGAAAAGTTTTTGAAATCGGATCTTTTCGCTTTTTCTTCCAGCCTGTAACCAGGTCATATCCTTCTTCTATTTTATTCAGGAAGTTTGGAATCTCTTTCGGGTCATCCTGAAGGTCTGCATCCATTGTGAATAAAATATCGCCATCCGCAACATCAAACCCGGCTTGCAGTCCGGCAGATTTACCGAAGTTTTTTCGGAATTTAAGAAGTTTCACATTTTTATCTTTAGCAGCCATTTGTTTCATAATTTCATAGCTGTTATCCGTACTGCCGTCATTAATAAAAATGATCTCATAATCATATTCTTTGATATTTTCTATGATTTCAGAATACAGTTGTTTCAAACTGTCTTGCTCGTTATAAACTGGTATCACAAATGATAATTTCATTTTTCCATCCTTACATTTTATCTATTGAATAAATCCACTTAAAAGAACATATTATTTAGATTTATTTATATGCTTTTGAATTTCAAGATACATATTTTCACCCCGTAAACTTGAAACTGTATTAACAAGTTTACTTTCCTTATCAATCAGGAAAAATGATGGAATACCGGAAACACCATATTTTGATCTAATTGAATTTTGTTCATCCTGTGAATCTAAGGTAGTTATCCAATTTTCTTTATGTTTTTTAGTGTGTTGTTTTACTTTTTCAATATCTTTTTCCCATGCAATCCCAATTATGACAAGTTCTTCTTTGCTGAACATTTCCCGAGTTTTTTTAATATTAACAATCTCCATTTCACAAGGAGCACACCAAGTTGCCCAGAAATCCAGTAAAACCCATTTCCCTCTGAAATCACTCAATTGATAGGATTTCCCTTCAATATCAGTAAATTTAAAATCAGGAGCATAATCCAATGAATATAGGTTAATTTTATTCTTCAATTTTTCGATATCATTTTTTTTGTCAGGTAAATTTGATTCAATTTCAGCAAGTCATTGTAATATTTCAACGGAATACTTTTTTCCTTGATAGATATATTGGTCAAATCGGGAAAGGTAATAATAATAACGGTACAATTGTTTATCTCTTTCGTTTTCACCATAACTATTTAAAATTTTATCTTTTATCATTTGTAAATACTCAACCTCATTTTCTTTAAATTCAGGATACCACATCAATATGTCATAACTACCATTATATCTTGTAAAATTCAAATTACTTATCTGTTTAAATAATTCAAGAAAATCAGTGAATTTAAAATCTTCCATATTCGTACTCTTTAAATATATCTTTTGATCTAATAAGTAATCAATACTTTGTGAATATTGAACTTTTATAAGCATACTATCTATATATGTATTTGCCTTGTTTATTTGAATTTTAGCTTTGGAGATTAGTTCCTCAATTTTTTCATCAGAATAATTCCTGAAGTATATCTTTTTTGTTTTATTATCCTGATGCTCATAAATTAAATTAGAAACATAATTTACCAAATTCATCTTTTCAATATCTTCTTTAATCTTATTATATTCACTCAATATTGGTGAATTAACAAAAACTACTGAAGATTTTTCTTTCTTATCTGGGTCGTTATATTTAGGATATTTATTCAAATCTACAGTAATTTTATACTCTGTTTTATCAGAATAGATTATTGAATAATAATCTCCTCCGTGATCATATTCATAGTCCACACTGTCGGAAATATCTGAAAAGGAATGGTGTTCAGTATTAAAAAGAAATTGATATCTCATTTTCGGTTGGTCATATTTTACTTCCGATTCATATAAATTATTACCAATTTCTGACATAATAACAGCAGCATACCAATTAAAATCATTGAAATCACCAACTAAAGATACTTCTGTTACTTTTTCTGAAATAGTCGCAGGTACTAGAACAACATTTAGTTTTGGAGTTTCGTCTATTATAATAAATTCAGTTCTATATGATTCATAGTTTGGATATGAAAT
>JAUVLE010000321.1 GCA_030595905.1 Candidatus Cloacimonadota bacterium
ACAATTAAAATTTATGATGCGCCTCCCGGAACTTCCTGTCCGGTAATCGAAGCCACCAAAGATGCAGACCTGATATTGCTTGTAACAGAACCGACTCCTTTCGGATTACACGATCTGAAACTCGCTGTGGAGACAATGAAGGCATTGAAAAAGGATATCGGGGTGATCATTAATAGATTCGGGATTGGTAATGCTAATGTTGAAAAATATTGTGAAAAGGATAATATTCCCATAATAGCCAAAATCCCTAATATGAGAAAGATCGCAGAATTATATTCCGAGGGAGAGCTTCTCTATCACAAAATCCCGGAAGTAAAAACACAACTTGAAAACATAATTGCATTCATTTCAGAATATCAGCAAGAGAAAGCATTATGAAAGAAATAATACTTCAACACAGAGAGACAGAGTGCACCAGTCTTCGCCAAGGCTATGCCGGGCAGGCAAAGAACACAGGAAAAATGAGACTTCTATTCTTAGTGTCTTGGTGTCTTTGTGGCAAACAGAAGGTTGAAAAATGAAAGAAATAGTAATAATTTCAGGGAAAGGCGGAACAGGTAAAACATCGATCACAGCCTCTTTTGCCTATCTTGGCGGAAAAGATGTAATTGTCGCAGATTGCGATGTAGATGCTGCTGATATGCATCTTTTAATGCAGCCTGATTGGAAAAAATCAGAAGATTTTTACAGCGGAGTACTTGCAGAAATCGATCAGGAAAAATGTATAAAATGCGGAAAATGTGCTGAAGTTTGCCGCTGGGATGCAATTCCAGTTATTGATAATAAATATATCGTTCAACCTCTTGATTGTGAAGGTTGCGGATATTGTGCACTTGTTTGTCCTGCCGATGCGATAAGTATGGATGAGCAGAATGTAGGAAAGTGGTTTTTATCCAACGTGAAAACAGACACAAAAATGGTGCACGCAAAATTGGGGATCGGTGCAGAAAATTCCGGCAAATTAGTTGCAAAAGTGAAAAGTGAAGCAAAAGCACTGGCAGAAAAAAATAATAAACAGATCATTCTGGTGGACGGTTCCCCTGGAATCGGATGTCCGGTGGTTTCTTCGCTTTCCGGTGCAAGTTATGTTGTGCTGGTTACAGAACCTTCTGTCGCTGGTATTCACGATTTGAAACGAGTTTACGAACTTGTGAAGAAATTCGGCATTAAAACAGGATGTATCATAAATAAAGCAGATATTAATTCCAATATAACAAAAGAGATCCGCACATTCCTAAAAGAAGAAAATATCGATCTGATCTGTGAACTTCCTTACGATGAAAATTTTACAAAAGCAATGACTCAAGGCAAGACGATCGTTGAATTTGACGATGGAAAGATAAAACAGATTTTAGAAGATAGTTGGGGAAAGATAAAAAAAATCAGCAACCAACAAAACGAACAAAACGAACAAAAAAATGAAATAGCTCACGGATAAACACGAAAAAGCACGGATGAAAGATATATAAAATCGCTTTTATTCTCTGTGCTTTCTGAATTCTTGTATCCAAGCCCCAGCTTGGATACACAATTAAAAGCAATATGTAAATGTTACCAAGCTGGGGCTTTGTAACCAGAAAGATAATAGAGGAAAAAAAATGAAAATCTTATTAACAGCAAAAGGAACAGAATGGGATTCAAAGATGGATCCAAGATTCGGCAGAACGGAATTTTTCTTTATCTATGATGAAGAAACTGAAAAAATTGAAACTTATGACAACCGTGCAATCGCAAACGAAGCACACGGCGCAGGACCTAAAACAGCTCAGAAAATGGCGGAATATAATGTTGATATTCTTATCACGGGGAACGGACCCGGTGGGAATGCAGGACGAGTGCTTACTCAAGCAAATTTGAAGATATTCATTGGTACAGGTGAAATGACTGTAAAAGAAGCTTATGATGCATACAAAAATGGTGAATTGAAGGAATTTTAATTGACTTACAATTCTGAAGATTCAAAAACTTCGGAAGTTTATTAAGTTAGATTTGCTCCGCAACGAAGTGTGGAACGAGAATAACGTAAACATCGGAATACGCCAAAGGTGTACAAGTGTTCAACTTGTTGATCTTCTCCCGAGAGTATTCGGGATTGTGTTGAGAGAACCTTAACATTCCGAAGATTCGGCAAACCGAAACATTCGGAAGTTTTTCTTTGGAGAATGAAATGAAAATAACAATAGTTTACGATAATACAACAAACAAACCCGGTTTGATCGCAGATTGGGGTTGGTCTTGTTTCATTGAAACAATTGACCGAAATATTCTATTTGATACCGGTGGAAACGGAAAGATATTGTTGGAGAACCTGATA
>JAUVLE010000303.1 GCA_030595905.1 Candidatus Cloacimonadota bacterium
GCTTTTATCACAACTGCAAATGCCGGAATAATGTCAGCATCTCGCTATCCGTTAGCTTTAAGCAGAGATAATCTTCTGCCAAATGCCATCAGCAAGATTAACAAAAGATTTAAAACACCTGTTCCCTCGATCTTAGTAACCGGTTTATTTATCGTTCTGGCATTACAGTTACCTTTGGAAATGTTAGTAAAAGTAGCTTCCGTTGTTATTTTAACTGCTTATGTTTTAACTAATCTTGCTGTAATTATTTTAAGAGAAAGTAAGCTGAAGAATTACAGACCGAGTTTTAAAGCACCTTTATATCCCTGGCTGCAAATTTTTGGAATTCTTATTTTCTCATTTTTTATTATCGATCTCGGACTCGAAGCGGTCGATATCAGTCTTACTTTTCTTTTGATAAGTGTAAGTTTTTATCTGTTTTACGGTAAAAAGAAATATGCAGGAGAATATGCACTTCTGCATTTGCTGAAAAGAATAACGGATAACAGGTTAACAGATCAGATTTTGGAATCCGAATTCAGAGATATTTTATATGATCGAGATAATATAGAACCTGATAAATTTGATAAACTGGTTAAAACAGCAAGAATTATAGATTTAGAGGGTCCTCTTGAAATGGATCATCTTTTTGAAATAATTTCTGAAACTATTTCTAGTGAAATTGAGATAGATAAAGAAGAAATCTCTACTCTTTTAAAAAACAGGCAGAAAGATTGTAATACTGCCATATCTCCTTTTATTGCTATTCCTCATATAATAATCGAAGGCAGTGGTCATTTTTTCTTAATGCTCATCAGGTGCAAAGAAGGTATTAAGTTTACTTCCAAAGAAAATTCAGTAAAAGCTGTATTTGCTTTTATCGGAACAAAAGAAGATAGAGCATTTCATCTTAAAACTTTAGCTGCTATTGCTACTCTTGTTCAACAGGATGATTTTGAAGAAAAATGGTTGAATGCTGAAAATATCCATTACTTAAGAGATATGGTTTTATTAAGTAAAAGAAAGAGATTTATTATATGAAATTTGAGATTTGGAATTTATTTATGATTTGGTGCTTGAAATTTGTAATTCAAATTAAGGACATGAAATAATATGTGGATCATTACTCTTTTAATAGTTTTTATATTTTTTATTCTATCTGCTTTTTTCTCCGGGATGGAAACAGGTCTTATTTCCCTGAATCGCTTGAAGATGGAACAGAAAGCAAAAACAGATAAAAAGAAAAAACATATTCTTCTTTTCCTGCAAAATCCGGATAGGCTTTTTGGAACTACTCTCTTTGGAAACAATATCTCCCTTGTAATTGTTTCATCACTTTCTATCTTTCTGATAAATTATTTCAAAAAGAAAAACAGTTTTGAATTTTCAGATCAAGTTGCTACTCTCATAATTGCAGGATTTATTCTTATTTTTGCAGAGATAATTCCCAAAGCTGTCTATAGAGATAATCCTAACAAACTGGTTACAAAAGGTTTTTCACTTCTCAAGTTCTTCAGTATAATCCTCAGCCCTTTCGTAAAATTCGTTTCAAAGTTCAATTCCCTGCTGGCAAGGTTGTTCAAACTTCCGGAGAATAACGGTTATCATCTTCTTACGCGTGAAGATCTTTCCTATATGCTTTCCGAAACTAAAAATGATGGAATATTACATGAAGACCAGCGCGAAATGCTGGAAGAAGCTCTGGAATTTACAGAATTGAAAGCAGAAAATGTAATGATCCACCGAACAGAAATAGTTGCCCTACACAAAGATATGCCAATAGACGAAGTTATCCAGGTTGCAAAAGAAAACGGTTTTACCAGGTTTCCGGTTTACGATGAAGACCTTGATAACATCTCCGGTATCCTGATAATTTATGACCTGATAAAAAGAAAGAACAATGAAAAGAGTAAAGCTTCAGATTATACAAGAGATGCTTTCTTTGCGCCGGAAACAATGGACATTGACACTCTTCTTACCGAGATGCAGACCAGGAAAAGAAGCATGGCAATTATTGTGGATTCTTTCGGTGGTACCGCAGGTCTTATTACGATCGAAGACATATTGGAAGAAATTGTAGGCGAAATTGAAGATGAGTATGATACGATCAGCCAGGAAGTTCAAAAGATCAATAATGACAATTATCTGGTTCGTGGTTTTGTTGAGATCGATTTCCTGAATGATGAATTTGAAATGAACCTGCCGGAAGGTGACTATGAAACCATTGCCGGACTTATTATAGATAAACTGGAACGCATTCCCAAACAGAATACAATGCTGAAAGTGGAAAACTGGGAAATTACTGTTGTTCATGTCACAGATAAAAAGATCGTGAAAGTAGAAATGAAACGGCTTGAAAAAAAACCTCATGCAAAAAAGAATTAAAACAACTATTCTTAATCCCGTTTCCCCGTTGGAAGCCGAACTACTGCCCGATGTTTTTATTACGATCTCCGGTGGAAAAATTGAATCGATTTCCAAAGTTTGCAATGAAACAGAATTTACCGATCTCTCAGATCATATCTGCATCCCCGGTCTCATCGACGCTCATGTTCACCTGTCTCAATTTCAGGCTCGCGGCAAACACAGTTCCAACCTGCTGCACTGGCTGAAAGAACATATATTCCCTGAAGAATTGAAATCAAATGATCCGGAATATGCAAGGAAGACAGCAGAAGATTTTTTTTCCGCTTCTGTA
>JAUVLE010000075.1 GCA_030595905.1 Candidatus Cloacimonadota bacterium
CGTATTAAAATTTCAACCGGTGTACCGGTTTTTGAAATTTTGCCTAATTATGCAGAATTCATTATTTCATTAATAAAAGAAAATGAGTACCATAAAGTATCCTGTGACAGTGGAGTATAATTTTTTCTATTGACTTCAAATTATTGAATTTAGAAAAGGTTTTAATGATTTCAAAAAAAAAGTGGAGGAATAAGATGAAAAGAACTATTATTATCATGATTATTGGTTTGTTATTCTCAGTAGCCTTTGCTGAGACAGAAAAGATCGTTTATATCGATACTGAAAGAGTAATGATGACCAGTGATGAAACACAGGAAGCTCAAACCATTCTTATGAATGAAAAGCAAAAATGGGAGCAGGAAATTGTAGAGATGGATGCGGAGATCGAAAGACTTTATTCCGATTATGAAAGCAAAAAGATGATCCTGACCGAATCCGGCAAGAAAGAAGCTGAAGATAAAATAATGGAATTAACCCAGCAAAGACAGCAGAGAGTTCAAGAATTATTTGGCGAGAATGGTAAATTAGTGCAGAAACAGAACGAACTTTTGGAACCAATTTTGTCAAAATTGAAAAACGTTATCGAAAAGGTTGCTGTAGAAAATAATTATACTATAGTTCTGGATGCTGCTGCCGGTGGTATTCTTTATGCAAAACCAAGTCTGGACATCACAGATCAGATACTGGATGAATTGGGAGAAACGGAAACAACGGAAACAACAGAACCAGAACAAAAATGAAAAAATTTATACTTGCTCTCACACCTCAAAAGATTTCTTCCCAACTTAGTGGTGAGCTTGTATTAAGAAATAAAGTAGAACTTACTAACGTAGCAGAACTTCCGGAAGCTGACAGAAGATCAGTTTGTTTCTTTGAAAATCATAAATATCTTCAGGATTTGAAGAACTCGAAGTCGGGTCTAATATTTGTTCCAAAAGATTTCGATATTGATCTGAAACCGGACACAAATCTTCTTTTGATCGATAAACCATACATTCATTTTATAATGCTGGTAAAAACCTGGCTGGAACTATGTTCTTCCAAATCTCAAGGCAGTATTTCCGAAACTGCGATCATATCCGGTTCGGCAAAACTTGGCAGGAATATCACAATTGGTAATAATGTATCGATAAGTGATAATGTGGTTATTTGTGATAATACAAAAATTGATACCAACTGTGTGATAAATGAAAATGTGAAGATAGGCAATAACTGCCATATTCATCCGAATACAACCATCTATGAAGATACTGTAATAAAAAATAATGTCGTCATTTTTGCCGGATGTGTAATAGGTTCTGACGGTTTCGGTTATCTTTTCTACGATGGGATACAAAACAAGATCCCGCAAGTTGGAAATGTTATTATCGAAGATAATGTGGAGATCGGTGCAAACACAGCTATAGATAGAGCAGCTATTGGTTCCACGATCATAAAAAAAGGAACTAAGATCGATAATCTGGTTCAGGTGGGACATAACTGCAAGATCGGAAGAAATTCCATTTTGTGTTCCCAGGTTGGTCTTGCCGGAAGCACCGAGATAGGAGATGTTGTTTATCTTGCCGGTCAGGTTGGCGTTGCGGGTCATCTGAAAATAGATGATGAAGCAATGGTCGGAGCACAATCGGGAGTTAGCAGTTCGATTCCCAAAAAAGCAAAATATTTTGGAACACCTGCAATCGATGCCGGATTAAAAAAAAGAATTATTGCTTCTGAGAAAAAAATACCTGAAATAGTAAAATACTATAATAAGCTCAATAAGAAACAGAAGGGTAAATAATGACTGAATTCAAAAAGACAATAAAGAAAGAGGTAAGTTACCGCGGTGTAGGATTGCATTCCGGAGAGGTTTCAACTATTACTTTTAAACCTGCAGGAAAAGATGAAGGAATTGTTTTTATTCGAACCGACCTCGAAGGAAATCCGGAAATACCTGCGGATATCGATCATGTAGTCGATATTTCGCGAGGAACGACTATCGGTTATAAAAAGGCTACTGTTGCTACAATAGAACATGTTCTTGCTGCGGTGAAGGGATTGAATATCGATAATATCCGTATTGAAATAACCGGACAGGAAGCTCCGGTGGCAGACGGAAGTGCAATTGTTTTTCTTGATCTTTTAAAAAAAGCGGGAATAGTAGAACAAGAGTCTGAAAGAAAATTCCTTGAATTTGAGGAACCAATTTCCTTCTCATCCCCGGCGGATAATGTAGATATTGTGATCGTTCCTTCCGACAGTTTTAAAGTAACTTTTATGGTCGATTACCAACAAAAAGCATTGGGAACACAATATACATTCCTTCCGTCATTGAGCTATTTTGAGAAAGATTTTGCTTCTGCCCGAACATTTTGTTTCCTTCACGAAATAATAATGCTGAAAGAAGCGGGATTGATAAAAGGCGGTTCCCTTCAGAACGCATTGGTCGTAGCCAATCCAAATACATCGGTAGAAGAAATCGAAAGATTGAAAAACATCTTTGGATATAAAGACAAGATCACAATTGGAAACGATGGAATCCTGAATCATACAAAACTGCGATATTATAATGAATTTGTTCGCCATAAAGTTGTCGATCTGATAGGAGATATGGCGCTTCTCGGAGTTCCTATCAAGGGGCATATTCTGGCTGCAAGATCGGGACACAAAACTAATGTTGCATTAGTGAAGAAATTACGAAAGCTTCATAAAAAGCAGGAATTTCAAAAAGTATATCAAACAAAGAAGATCGTCGATGTTGTGTTTGATATTGATGCAATACAAAAGATACTACCTCATCGATATCCATTTCTTCTGATAGACAAGGTCACGGAATTTGAAGCCGGAGAGAGCATCATCGGTATGAAAAACGTAACAATAAACGAACCTTTTTTTCAGGGACATTTCCCCGATCATCCGGTTATGCCGGGAGTCCTTATCGTAGAAGCTATGGCTCAGACTGGTGGGATCATGCTCTTGAACGCATTGGAAAAACCAGAAGAAAATGTTGCATATTTTGCTTCTATAAATAATGTGAAATTTCGTAAACCTGTCCTACCCGGTGATACAATACGACTTGAATTGAAAGTTCTATCTATGAAACGCGGACTTGCAAAAATGCATGGCGATGCTTATGTGGGAAATGCAAAAGTATGCGAAGGTGATTTCCTGGCAAAAGTAATGAAAAAATAGATCTCTTGAAAAATATTTTTGAAATGCCGAGGAAAAATGACAAATATCCATCCAACAGCGATCGTTGATCCAAAAGCTGAAATCGGAAAAAACTGCTTCATCGGACCATATTGCATTATCGGTCCCGAAGTGAAATTAGGTGATGAGAACATACTGAGTTCAAACGTAGTGATAGATAGACTTACTACAATCGGTTCCAGAAATAGATTTTTTCATTCTGCCGTTATCGGAACAGACTGCCAGGACCTGAAATATAAAGGTAAACCCACAAAGTTAATGATCGGAGACAATAATACTTTTCGAGAATTCTGCACGGTGAATAGATCGGCAACAATGGATGAACCTACCCGGATTGGAAACAACTGCTTGTTGATGGCATATACTCATATTGCTCATAATTGTATTCTCGGGAATAATCTTATTCTGGCAAATGCTGTTAATTTGGCAGGTCACGTTCATATTCATGATCATGTAACAATTGGCGGAATGACAGCTATCAACCAGTTCGTTAAGATCGGTGTTTATGCCTTTGTAGGTGGGAAATCCGGATTAAAAAAAGATATTCCTCCTTTTACCCGCGGCGGCGGAATGCCATATCAGGTTATTGGACTGAATACTATCGGATTGCAGCGAAAAGATTTTTCTGATGACAGCATCAAAGCAATAAAAGATATTTATAAGATTTTTTACAAATCAGGTTTAAATGTATCTCAGGCATTAAAAAAAGCAGAAGAAATTTCTGACCTCACAAAAGAACAACAAATATTTTTTAACTTCATTAAAAACTCAGAGAGAGGGATCGGTAAATATTCCTGTTAGCTATTTGATACCGGAAAAGGCGATCTTGAAAGATGTTCCTTTTTTCTTTTCCAGTTTAATTGTCCCGTGGATTTGATCTACCAGAGTATTGATTAGAAACAAACCCATTGTATCTGTATTTTTAAAATCTATATCGCCTTGGAAACCGATTCCATCATCACATATTATCAAACATTTTTCCTTATCTTTTTGTGATTTGAGAATAATATCAATAGTTCCTTTCCTGCCATTCGGGAAAGCATATTTCAGTGAATTAGAGACCAATTCACTGATTATTAATCCACATGGTATGGCGGTACTGATATTGATCAATTCTTCCTGAATATTAATTTTCAATTTGATCTTATCCGGATTAGAACCGTAAGAACTGAGAAGAAAACTGGCCAGGCTTTCCACATAATTAGAGAAATTAATGCTTGATAAGTCTTTGGACTGATATAATTTTTCGTGTACAAGGGACATCGATTTTACGCGATTCTGGCTATCTTTGAATAATCCAAGAGAAGGCTTATGCTCCACATAACCTGCCTGCAATTTCAACATACTTGAAATTATCTGCAGGTTATTTTTTACGCGGTGATGAATTTCCATGAGCATAACTTCTTTTTCGCGGAGAGACAGCTTGATCTTTTCCGCTGCTTTCTGACGCTCGGTAATATTGTGGTCTGCTCCTCTATAACCGATAAGTTCTCCATTATTTCCTATTATGGGAACTCCACTTGTTTCAAGAATTACTTCACTACCGTTTTTATGTATCTTTGTATTTATGAAATTCCTGAAAGATTTTTTCTTTTTAAAATTATTATTTACTATTTTTTTTAATTCATCTTTTTGATTTTCAGAAAAAAAATCATAGAAATACTTACCAAGTATTCCTTTACTACTATACCCCAAAACATCTTTGACTATTGAGTTGGAATATATGTAACATCCTTTTTCATCAGTTTCCCATATCCAGTCTCCTGAATTAGTAACAATGTCCTGGAAACGACTTTCAGAAGATTGCAGATCTTTATAAAGTGTAGCATTCTCGATAGCAACTGCTGACTGATCGGCAAATATTTCCAGAGCCTGGATGATCTCTACGGATGGTCTTTTCCCACTAACCGGATTATCCGGAGAGATAAAACCCAGGATATTGTTTCTCCCACGAATCGGGATCAATAGAACATCTCTCTCATCCCATCCCTCCTGCTTTTGATTTTTCTGATGAGTAAGAACAAGATGTGCAGGATATTTCTTTAATTTTTCCCAATTCCTATGATCTATATAATATGAGTGACTTATTTTAAATTCTTCTCTCTGGAATTTTGAGGTACCTTTTATCGGAACAGGAGGTTTGCAGAGAATATCTTTCTTAACTTTTTCATCAAAGCCAACCATTGCTACCGGTCTTGACGTTCCTGATTTATAATCTCTCAATGAAATAATAACCTGTTTCCAGCCCAGGGAATTTACTATCATACTTCCGATATTGTACAGCAGGTCTTCCAATTTCAATTCCATGCGCATACTGATGCCGAGTTCGATCATATTTTTTAACTGGTTAATATATTTTTCTTCTGCATGTTTACGCTCTGTTATATCACGTCCAATGCCATGTATTCCTACTACTTTTTTATTCTCTTTTATTGGTCTCAGCTTTAACCAGAATATCTTTTGCTCTCCCTTCTTTGTAAGGATCTTTACTTCGTACTCAATAGATTTTCCCGAGATCACTTTCTGATAATATTCGATGGATTTCTTTCTATCCTCGGGTACGATAAGATAAATGGACTGTTTATTTATCAGTTCTTTCTGGGAATAGGCAAGCAGTCCTTCAAAAAGACGATTCACCGTGAGATACTTTCCTTTTGTATCTGACGTCCAGATAACATCATTAGCATTTTTAAAAAGATCACGGAATTTTTTTTCACTTTTAAGCAGACTTTCTTTTGCTTTTTTCCTTTTATTTATTTCTTTTATCAATTTTATATTGGTATCTTCGAAGTCCTGAGCAATATTCAAAGTTGCAACTCTCTGTTTCTCGCTGATCAAAAATTGCTTTTTCACTTCTGCAGTTCTATCTTCAACTTTATATTCAAGGTCTTCTCTAGATACTTTCAAATTCTCGGTCATTTCATCGAAAGCCCTGGAAAGTTGTCCAATCTCATCACTTGCTTGTGTACCAACCCGGTAATCAAGGTTACCTTTAATAATTTCTCTTGTACCTGTGTATAATTTTATGATGGGTGCAGTAAAAGCTTTTGATAAGAAGATAGAGACAATGATCCCAAAAGCTAAAAGTATAGCCAGGATCAAAAGGAGCTGGTAAGTTAGCCAGAAAATGGGTGTAAATGCTTCTTCTTTGTTTATTTCCGTAACAAGGCACCATTCTACTTCCGGAATATGCGTATAAACTCTCAATACCTCCACACCAAGATAATTCTCGGTTAATACTATTTCCGGTTTATATTCCGGCAAATAAAATAGTTCCTGGAAGATACTGCTTTTCATTTGTTTCATTTCAATTTTCTGTTTCAATACAACATCGTCAATAAAGCCGGATGGTGTTATCATCATACATTCTTTATTAACCAGATATATCTCTCCTGTCTGACCTAATCCTATCTTGTTTGTAGTTATTTTATAAAGTTCATCTTCTATGTTGAAATTCATAATAAGTACACCAGATGGCTTTTCTTTTATGAAAATCGGACTTGCAATACTTAAAACAAGATTACCTGTATAATCAGAGATATGGAGATCACTAATGTATGTTTTTTCTTTTCCTTTCCTGAACAAAATATTCACACTTTCATCTATTCCTTCATCAGAATGGCTTGAAGCAACAATAATACCGTTCCTGTCTAATACTCTGATTCTTGATATATTACCTATAGTCTCCATAGTATTTTTGATTCTTCTTTGAACTTGGTTTTTTATAATTGAACTATTTTTATTGGGAATCAAGATATCTTTAACAGGATTCCCCACCGCCAGAATTTCAGTGTTTTTTTTGTACTCTTCCAGAACTGTGATGATATAGTTAGTTCTTGATAACGCAACGGTTATCAAATGATCTGTTATCTGTTTATTCATAATATTTTTTGAAATGAGTCTTCCGATAACGATAGATGTAACTCCTGTTATTAATATTGCAGAAAAAATAATTGTCAGAATCCTCATTTGAACTTTCATTTATTACACTCCAGAGCTTGTCATTTTATAATTTCATACTTCTGTTTTTTCTTTAATTTCATTAACAGTTCATTAACTTCTTTCTTTAACTCTACCATCTTCAGTTCTCTATCTACAGCAAAGAGATTGAATTTACTTAATTCCTCATTTTTCTTTATAAGTTCTTCTTCTGTTCGTTTTCTATCGCTTATGTCATCGAAACTCTCCAGAGCACCGATAATATTTCCTTTCAGGTCTCTTAGCATATCTGCATTTTTTGAGATAGTGATTTTCCTTCCTGCTAAATGAAGTGTGCATTCTTTTCCGATAATCGGTTTATCAACTTTTTCATCAAATAATGAACAATGCTTTCTACATTCTTCACAATCCAGAATATCAAGACAATATTCACCGATCACATCAGTAGATTTTAAACCGATTATTTCTTCAGCTCCTTTATTCCATGAAGTTATTTTTCTATTAACGTCTATTGTAAAAAAACCACTTGGAATAGTCCTGAGGATCATTCCAGATCTCATTTCACTTTCCCTGATAGTGTTCTCTGCTTTTTTACGTTCGATAGCAAGAGCTATCTGTTCTGAAACGAATTCCAATATTTCCATATCCTTTTTTGTATAAAGTGAAGCGTCTGAATAGCTCTGAACCACCACTACACCAATAACTTCTTTTCCAATTTTCAATGGAACTCCCAGCCATATCTTTGCAGGTATTCCGATCATCTCGACTTTTCCCGATTCAATCAATTTTCTACTCTTTTCTTCATCTGCAAGAAGAGGTTTACCGGTTTTTAAGACATAAGCCGTAAAAGTTTTACCTGCAGGAAATGAGGTAAATTTTTCTTTTTCATCGATCTCATACGGAAGTAAGATCATATCTTTTTCTTTTTCATATAAAGCAACATAGAAATTAGATGTATCGACTATTTCGCTGAGATATTTTCTTATCGAATGAAAAAGTTCTTTTATATCTTTTGTAGTGATCACGGCATTCGCAATGTTATATATAACTTCCTGCACCTGTTGTACTTTTTTCCGTTCACTAATATCTTCCACTATCCCCAAGATGCCACTAACCTTACCTTTGGGATCAAAAATCGGTGTAAGATAAATATTAACAGTAACTTCTTTACCCCATTTGGAGATGTACGGGAATTCACCATTAATCGGTATTCCTTTCTTGATACATTCTTTTATAATTTCTGATATTCCGGATTTTACTAATAGAGGAAATGTTATCATGTTTATTTTCTTAGTTTCCTGTTCCGAAGGAGAACCCAGTATTTTTATTAATGCAGAATTGACCACTTCTATATTACCATTCATGTCTGTTTTAAGAATCCCAAGTGGAGAATGCTCAACCAGTATTCTGTAGTTCTCTTCACTTTCTTTAAGAGCCTGTTCTATTTGTTTGCGTTCTATTGTATCCCGAAAGAATTCAATAATACATTTTTTCCCATCGATTACAGCAATATTTGCATTAATATCGACATGAATAATAGAACCATCTTTTCTCAGGCATGAAATATCAGATGCCAATTTTTTTTCTTTTTTTACTTGAGCTTCAAATTCAGAGGTCACATGTTCAATTTTATCTTCAGGATGTATATCATTTATACTCATTTTTAGAAGTTCATCTTTATTATAACCCAGCATTTTGCATATAGCGCGGTTACAATATTTGAAATTCCGAGTTTCTGCATCGGCAATAAGTATTCCATCTAATGCAGTTTCGAATAAAGTTCTATATCTTTCTTCCGAATCCTTCAGAGCATCCTCTGCATGTTTACGTTCACTTATATCTCTGATAATTGCTACAGCATTCCATTTGCCTTTTAATTTAATTGACGAGATCGAGAGTTCTATTGGAAACTCTACTCCATCTTTTGTTAATCCGATTATTTCGACTGTTTTCCCTGTGAAAGCACCCATACCCGTTTCTTTAAAGCCCTTAAATCCTTCTAAGAAACCTTTATGATACTTTTTGGGAGCAACTATAGAATGTAATGGTTTACCGATCACTTCACTCTTTTTATATTTAAATATTTGTTCAGCAGCTTTATTCCAATAAGAGATACATCCACTATTGTCCATAAGAATAATAGCATCTTGAGCAGTAGTGGTAATACTGCGAAATTTTTCTTCATTCTCGCGTAGTGTTTCTTCAATTTTTTTCCGTTCTTCAATTTCTATTTGAGCTTGTTCATATAATCTGGCATTTTTAATGGCTACGGCAGCCTGATCTGCAATTCCCTGAACAAGAATAATATCACGTTCGAGGAATACTCCTTTCTTACTTTTTCGGATCAGAGTAAGAACTCCGGTGATCTTTGCACCAACTCGCATAGGAACAACTATCCATTCTTTTTCATATAGATATTCTGTATAATCAGGAAGAGTTAATTTGTTTATATTTGCACCTTTATGAATTGTCGGTTCTCCGCTTTCTGCGACCTTTCCGGCAATGCCTTCTCCTATATGAATTGGATTATCTGACAATAGTTTTTCAACTTCTTTTTTTTCAGCCGGATCAAGGAAATAACTGCTTTTTACAACCAGTAAATCTTTTTCGATCAGTCGGACGAGAGAGAAATCGGCGTTCATAACTTCTGTGCAGCGTTTTGCGATCCTATCGAGAACTTTTGAAGTATCCAGGCTAAATGCGAGCAAACGACCTGTTTCATACAGCAAGCTGATATCCAAAGCCTGTTGACGTGTCTTATCAAACAAACGAGCATTATCGATGGCTACACCCACCTGGTTTGCAAATGTTTGTAAGGTAAAAATATCCGCATTTTCGAAAGCGTTTAGTTTTTTATTCTGTACATTGAGAACACCGATTATTTTTCCTTTTACTTTTATGGAAACGGTCAGTTCGGAATTAATATCCTTTGGGATATCTAACGATAAATAATGTTTATTCTTAGATACATCAGGAATTATCGAAGCTTTTGTCTTCGAACCTACCAACCCGCAGATCGAACTGTCATCCAGTTTAAAACGGATATGCTTTATCTTTTCAACATCATAACCGGAACCTGCTTTAATAACCAGTTCATTAGTCGATGGATCTATCAGGAAAATGGTTGCATAGCCAAATTTGAAAGCTTCTGAGACTGTATTTACGATTTTATTGAGCAATGCATCTAATTCCAGAAGAGAAGTGATCTGCTGTCCTGCCTTGCTTAAAGCAATTAGATGAGCAGTTCTACGTTCCAAAGCTTTATCTGCTATTTTGTGTTCGGTGATATCAAGAAATATCCCGAAGCTGCCCTGGTATTTGTCATCTTTATTATACATTGGTGTGGCAGTAACAGATAGAATTCTTGTAATTCCATCTTTTCTATTTATAGAAAGTTCATAGCGACTGGTCTTTCCTGTTCTTCTAATTAATGTTTGTTCAAGTATCTTTTTATATTCCTTCTCTTGTGTAAAATCTTTCAGGTTCTTTCCGATCAATTCTTCTTTTGAACATTTAAAAATATCTGCTGTTGTTTTGTTAACAAAAATAAAATCCTCATTTTTATTTACGATTCCAATCCCTTCTTCCATGGATTCGACCAGTGTACGATATTTTTTTTCCGAATCTCGAAGAGTTTTTTCTGCCTGCTTCCTTTTTGATATATCTCTGAAAATTCCTCTTGTAGAAACAGGTTTTCCATTTTTAAAATAACAATTTGCATTCCCTTCGACATAAACTTCTTTCCCACTCTTAGTTAAAAAAACAGCTTCTATATTGCTCACAGTTTCACTTTTCATAACTTTATTAAAAACTTCTCTGCAATGCTCTAATGAATCAGGTTTAATAATACTCCATAATCTTAACCCGGGTATATCTTCTTTACTATATCCAAGAGTTTTCATCCAGGCTTTGTTCACATATTCAAAACGGCCATCAGGAGTTACACGATGAATGAGATCATTTGCGTTTTCAGAAAGATCAAAATAAAGTTCCCTGCTTTCTTTAAGGTGCTGTTCTATCTTCCTTTGCTCTTTAAGTATTTCTGTTTCTTTAATTGCACGTCTGGTTACTATCCCTAAGCGAAAAAGACTGTTTTTTAATACATAATCGGTGGCACCGGCTTTCATACAATTAACAGCAACTTCCTCTCCAATTATACCGGAAATCATTATCACAGGGATATCCGGTTTATTTTTTTCTGTTACCATTAGAGCATCCAGACCATTAAAAGAGGGAACAGCATAATCTACAAAGATGATATCAGGATCTTCAGAAAGACCTTTTTCGAAATCTCTTTTTGTTTCCACTCTTTTCCAATTTAATTCATATTGTTCCTTTTCGAGTTCATTAACCATTAGTTGAGCATCATCGGGCTTGTCTTCAAGAATTAACAGGTTTATTTTTTTTTTAGCCATTATCAACTCCTTTCCACAAAACTACTGCGGCCTGTGGAATTCGTATCTATGTTTTGAATTCAGAACGAATTCCAATGAATATGGTTCAATCGGAACAAATGAACCACCTGTAGTGCAAAAGGAACATTATTCCTTGAATTGTATTTTAATTGTTAAACCTTTTCTTCTGTCAAGCTCAATATTTCCATGAAGCTGTTCCGTGAGAGCATAAATAAGTTTAAATCCAAGAGAATCAGTATTCTTGACATCAACTCTCCGGGGGATACCAATGCCGTTATCTTTGATAATGAACGTATAGACCTGCTTTTTTGGATCATCAACATCCTTTCTTGCCTGCATGCTTATAGACATAATTCCTTTCCTGCCTTTCGGGAATGCATGTTTCAAAGAATTCGATATAAGCTCATTCACTATCAATCCGCAGGGAATTGCTGTGTTAATATTCAGGAGAACATTACTTACATCGATATCAAATTGGATCACATTTGTATCTATCATATAAGAGCTGAACAAATGCGGTATCAGGCTTCCTAAATATTTCCTGAAATCGATATAAGCAAGATTCTTGGATTGATATAGCTTCTCGTGTATTATCGACATCGACCTGACCCGGTTACAACTATCTTTAAAAAGAGCCTCTGTTGCTTCATCTTTTATATAACCAGCCTGCATCTTTAGAAGACTGGATATGATCTGCATATTATTTTTCACACGGTGGTGAACTTCTTTCAAAAGAACTTCCTTTTCTTTCAGGTCATTCTTGATCTGTTCTTC
>JAUVLE010000188.1 GCA_030595905.1 Candidatus Cloacimonadota bacterium
AGAAGCAAAAAAATATTGAATGGTAATATCAAAAAAGGCGAAATTCCTAAATACTGGGATGGACATACTGCCGAGCGGATTGTAGAGATATTCATTAAAGAAAAATAATTTGTGTCTAATTAAAATATAATTATATTATCATTATGATGAAATTATCGTTTGTCTGGGATAGCAAGAAAGCAGAACAGAATTTTAAAAAGCACAAAATCTCTTTTGAAGAAGCACAAACAGCTTTTTTTGATATTAATGCTCGAGTAATTTTTGATCCTGATCATTCTGAAGATGAAGACAGATTTATTCTTTTAGGAATTAGTTCATCATTAAAATTGCTTGTTGTATGTCATTGTTATCGTGAAGAAGAAATGAAGATCAGATTGATCTCAGCTCGAAAGGCAAACAAAAATGAAGAAAACAAATATAGGAGTTTTTTATTATGAGAAAAGATTATGATTTTTCAAACTCAATAAGAAATCCTTACAGTAAATATCTGAAAAAACAAGTTACATTACGTCTGGGAGTTGATGTTATCGACTACTTTAAAAAATTAGCCGAAGAAACCGGAGTCCCTTATCAAAACCTTATTAACTTGTTTCTTCAAGATTGTGCGAAATCTCATAAAAAACTTACGTTGGGTTTATAGCTCATTCGTAACCTTCCGAATCTTAGATATGAGAAAAATTGGAAGAAAGCTTCGGAAGGTAAAAAAATAACAAAAGGAGTTCAAATGAAGAAAATCCTATTACTCATATTCATATTGATAACATCGATATTATTTGCAGAATATGTTGGAAAAGAGGAAGCAATAAAAATGCTTCAACAGGCAAAAGCAGAAGATTATCCGGAAAGTAATGAAATCTATATTTCCAATGAAATTGTTAACTTAGATGAATATTGTCTGGGATATGAGATTTCCGAATCTTATAAGAAAATTCTAACCGAAGGAGCTAAAAAAAACAACTCTGTGTTATTCTGGTATAATACAAATTATGGTGAAAAAGAAATTCTATCAATTGAACTTATTAAGAAAAGCGGTGAAATAATTTCTTTTGATCCAAACGAGATCTTGCAGGAAAAAGATAATAGCTTTATGGGTTGGAGTAATATTTATTCTGAAACTTCCAAGATACTCACTGCTGAAATTCCCAATATCGAAATTGGTGATATCGTTTATACGAAACAAAAAGAAACAATCAAAAAAGCAAGAATGGAAAACAACTTTTTTAGTTCTTTTAACATTGAAACTTATTCAAAATATCTCAATGACTATCTTGAAATTACCCTCCCCAAAAACAAGAAATTATTCATCCATGAAATCAACAAAAAAGATTTTCCCTATGATTTTTCCAAAGAAGAGAAAGATGGAAATATCATCTATCGCTGGACTACACAAAATAATCCTAAAATAATTTACGAACCGAATATGGAAATGTTCAATTTGTTTGCATTTCATATAAAGATAACAACCGTGGAAAGCTGGGAAGAAATTTCCCGCTGGTATTATAATATCGTGAAGCCGCACATGGAAGTGAATGATGCAATCAGAGAAAAAGTTAAAGAATTAACAAAAGGTATTTACTCACGAAAAGAGAAAGCAGCAAAATTATTTTATTGGGCTGCACATAATGTTCGTTATCTGGGTGTGGATAAAGAAAAGAACAGACCCGGATTTGAACCTCATGATGTAACTTATACATTTGAAACCAGGGGTGGAGTTTGCCGTGATAAAGCTGCATTATTAACAGCAATGCTGCGGGAAGCCGGAATTGGATCCGATGTCATTTTAATTTCTTCCGGTTCCAGGTTAAATCCACAGGCGCCGATTTTGTGGTTCAATCATGCCATTACAGTTTCTTATGATGAGAAAGGTAAGCCGGAATTCATCTTCGACCCCACGGATGAGAATACAAAAGACTTCCTGCCCAAATATGAAGAAGATAATTCTTATTTGACTGCAACTGAAAAAGGTGATACCCTGCGAACCACTCCCATTTCCAATCCATTGGAAAATAACTCGACTGTAAATATCGATCTGAAAATAGATGAGAATTATAATGCGACCGGAACTATAGAGTATCTCTTTTCCGGGTTTTCCGATACAGTGGTCAGATCAAGGTTCTCAAGGCTCAATAAATATGAATTCAAAAAAGCGGTTTCAAAGTTTGTGAGCAGCTTACATCCAAATACAAAATTGATCAGTTTTGATTATGTCGATCCTGAAAATAAAGAAGAGAACATGAAGATCTATGCTGATATTGAAATTGAAAATTATATCTCAGCGTTCGGGAACAGAATTTTCATTCCTTTTGAACCTTCCCGTTTAAATCTCAATTTTTTCTATGACTATGTGATGATGCCTTTTGGATTAAGCGAAAGAAAGTATGCTTTTAAACTTATGGGTGCTTTCAGTTTTGATATTAATTATGAGATCGAGTTTACAAAAAAACTCGAATCACCGTCTGTGCTTGATTTGGATCTTCTCGATTTTGAAGGTTTTAAGACCACTTTCAAATCTGATCATAAAGGAAATAATATGAAATTTAATTATCATTTTGAAAACAATAAAATCCATTTTAAACAGGAACAATTCCAGGAAATAAAACAGAAACTGGCAAATTTAACTAAATATGAAAACCTTTATATTATTGCCAATATTGGAGGAGAAAATGATTAAGAAAATATTCGCCCTGCTACTGGTTATTTTTGCATTTAATTTATTTGCCGATAGAATAGATGATATCATCAGAGATGTACCCGGCGAATATCCCGATGCTTCCGCTTTGAACGTGCTAACCGAGATCAATATGGCGGTGGAAGAAGATTTCAGCTTCCAAAGACATGTTTTCTATGTTAAAAAAATGCTGAACTACAAAGGCAAGAAACGCTATTCTGATGTGAAAATAAGTTATAATGCGGATTTTGAAGAAGTAGAATTGGGACACTGTTTTACGATCGATACGGAAGGGAACAGGATTGAAATCCCTGAAAATCAAATTTATGATATGAATGATACGGAATCGATCATGTCACCGGATTATATAAATTTCCGGGAAAAGATCATCAATTTCCCGCAGATAGAGCCGGGTTATTTTGTGGTAGTAGATTATACTATCACCAATAAAAGATGTGAGCCGGTTAACGGTGTTGAACATTTAAAAGAGACCAATCCCTATCTGAATAAGATCTTCACGATAAAATTTCCCAAAAAATTCAAATTAAATTATCATTACGATAAAGACATTGTTCAATTCACCCAGAAAAAAGAGGGAAAATTTAATGTATATTCATGGAATGTAAAAGACACAGATATCTATAAAGAGAAAAACAATTCTCCATCTCTTCTGGTTTCCGGTACTCCCATTGTATTCAGCTTTTATAAGGACTGGCATGAATTGGCTGCAGAAAAATTATCAAAACTAAAAAGTATAAAAACAGATGCTTCCATTATCGAACTGGCAAAAAATATTACTGAAAATTGCGAAAATGATGACTCTAAAGTTCTGGCAGTTTACAAATATATGGCAGAAAATTTCAATGAAAAGAAATCATATACTTCGGAAATAGATTTCACACCGGAACCGTTGACTGAAGTTTTTGAGAAAAAATTCGGTTCGGAAAAAGAACTCACAGCTCTATTTATTGGATTATTACAATCCGCCGGAATAAAAGATATTTATCCTGCCGTGATCCTCTCTAAAAATAACAGGTTCTCTGAAATACAGGAAAAATATGCTGTAAATAATTTCATGGATAGGATCTGTGTTTTTTGGAATAATTATCTTTATTGTCCCGGGAACAGTTATATGCCTTTTGCATTCACAGGAAATAACGAGGTAAATATTCTTGTTGGTAACGATAAATACGAATTGATAAAATATAAAACAGAAAAAGCTGTCTGCGAAGAAAATACTTACAATTATCTGGTGAAAGATAATTTTGCAAAAATCGAAGTTGAATCCGAATATTCCGGTAATATGAATTTTCAAAAAAGACAAATGTTTCTGAATATGCCCGATGCTCAACGAAAGATATGGTTCAATCAATATCTTGGAGAAAAATCAGCAAAACTTACAGATGGACCGAATTTCTTGAATTTTGATAAGATAGATGAAGATTTGAAAATGACCTATACTTTGGAATATAGCGATTTCGTGGTTGATCAGAAACCATATAAATATTTCAAATTGCTGTCGCCGAATTTTTCTCTGGATGTTGCACTCGATGAAAGAGACAATAATTATCAGATTTCCGAAAAGATATTTATCAGGGAAAATTTTATTATAGATATCAGCAATTTATCTAAAGAATCTGATAAAATTGAACTTCTGAACAGTATAAAAAATAATCTCCAAGAATTTGTAAGCAACGATAAAACTGCCTATTTCAAAATGGAATCCAAAATTGAAGACGGGAAAATAATCGTTAATAGAGAAGTTTATATTCCGGAATGTATTATTTCCAATAAAAAATATCCGGAATTTAAGCAGTTTATTCTCTCAATTCAAAACCCGATAAATAATATGGTTTTTTTGAAATGATGGATTCATTCTTTCTGCCTGTATCTTCCGGGTTTTTGTTCATTCACAAGACTTCTCCATTTTTCCACACAAATTTATACTTGACATTATACACACTATTTTGCAGATTAATCCGTGTGTGTGCGGAGGGAAAAAATGATAGAAAAACATGTTCGAATGAATGTAACTTTACCTGAATCTGTTGCCCGTGAGTTAACTCTTATTGCAGAAGAGCTTAACGACAAAAAGAGCAGGATAGTAGCAAAAGCACTGGAATTATATTTTGATGAGATTGACGGACAAATTGCTGAAAAAAGATTAAATGAATTAAACCAGGGGAAAACTGAACTTGTAGAAGCAGACAAAGTCTGGAAAGAACTTGGACTGTAATTATGTATCATGTTAAGTTCCTGAAAAAAGCTGTCTCCGAACTTAAAAGAATCGATCCTATCTGGCAGAACAGGATCAAAGAAAAAATTATTCAACTTGCAGAAGATCCGGTTAAATTGAAAAATAGAATCAAACCTCTTAAAGGAAAGTACAGTAAATTCTTAAGATTAAGAGTTGGAAGTTATCGAATTATTTTTCAGAGAAAAGAAAACGAGCTCATTATTTTAATTATCCGGGTGGCATACAGAAATGAAAGTTATTAGTTTATCAAGTGTTAAGTCAATTGTGAAATGGCGTTAATTGAATTTTAACAAAGTTTTTTAATAAAAAAAAACCCTCCCGGAAATCCGAGAGGTTTAATAATGTTTTATTTTAACTTAAATTAAATTAAATGATTAAACTTATTTTCGATCTTATCTTTTCCTACCAGACCGATGATCTGTCCATCCACCTGACCACCTTTAAAGATTAGCAGGGTGGGAATAGACATAATGTTATATTCTGTAGCCAGGCTGGGGCTCTGATCAATATTGAGCTTAACCACTTTCAATTTACCGGTATATTCTTCGGCAATTTCACTGACGGTGGATCCTATCGCTTTGCAGGGACCACACCAGGGTGCCCAGAGATCTACCAGTACAGGAATGTCAGATTTAAGAACTTCCTCTTCAAAATTATCCAGGTTCACATCGATAATTGACATATCGTACCCGCCTATTTGATGATCGCCAGA
>JAUVLE010000205.1 GCA_030595905.1 Candidatus Cloacimonadota bacterium
TATTAAAATCCCATTCCCATCCAGTTATACTACCAGTAGAAAAATCAGTAAATTGAACTTCAAGAGGGACAGATCCAGATAATGGATCTCCAGAAAAATCTGCATTGATAAATTCTCCTTGATGAAAATAGTATGCACCCATATCCGTAATTGTACCATCAGGATCTAATGGTGAATTTGGATCACCTGCATCAATACATGGTGAAATTTCTTGGAGATGATAATTCCCAATATAGGGATTAACAAAGTATGGATTTTGGGAGATATTTCCTGAACCTACAAAGTAATTTTGTGTATCTGAATAAGTAACATCAGCATACCCACCATTGTAGAAATTAAAACCCGAAGTCTGATTGTTCCAAACAATACTATTGTTTAAATTAATGTATGCATCTTCGCAATAAATTGAGCCCCAATAGCTACTTTCTGTAGTATTATCACATATAGTCGCATGGTTAAAATAAGAGCTTGAATTTACCATATAGATCGCTGAACCTTTTTCTCCCGAAGTGTTTTGACAAATCAATACTTCATTCAATGTCAGGTCTGTTGGATGCTCATTATGCTCACAACATATTCCAGCACCTTTATCAGCACAATAATTTCCTATAATTCTCACATTCTCCAATGTTGGATTACTGCCCCAGTTACAATGAAGTCCTCCACCATCATCATAAGTTGAATTGTAGCTAATTTCAACTTTGATGATAGTTTGGTCTGAGTGAAGATAACAAAAGATACCTCCACCGTCACCTGCATTATTCTGTGTAACAATACAGTTCATAATTGTAGGATCGGAGTCTTCGTGGCAAAAGATTCCTCCTCCACAATGAACCCCATTTGGCATTATATTCCCACTTCCATTTGTAATGGTGAATCCAGTTATAATTGCAAAGGAAGACTCTCCACTTTCAAAGGTTACAACACTTCCATTCTGAGATCCATCAATTATGGTTTGTTCAATATAAAAACTATCTTGAGTTGTATGAAACATTGAGCCGACAACAATATTATGATCATTGTAATTTATATTTTCATAATAAGTTCCCGGCTGAACTAAAATTGTATCTCCTTCTGCTGAAACATCTATTCCTTGCTGAATTTGAGAATAATCCGCAGGAATATTGATTATTGTTGCAGAGAGAAACGAAAACAACAATGACAATATTATGGCGATAAACATAATTCTAATGTTTTTCATAAAACCTTCCAATCAATCTATCTTTATTGTTTTTTGAAAATAAATTCACCACTTCTTAAATCAAAACTATTTCAATAAAAGCATCTTCCTCGTTGCTACCGATTTACCATCTAACAATAGCTGATAGAAATAAACACCAGAGGTAACAAGTTTATTGTTGTCATCCGTTCCGTTCCAAATTATGGAGTAGCCGACTCCGTCGGCTGTTGTGGAGAGAGATTCTCCACACTCCAAAGTTTTTACTTTTTGTCCTTTAAGATTATAAATTTCTATATGTGCTAATTCGTGTAAATTAGTGGTTTCAAAAGAAATCGTTGTTTCAGGATTGAATGGATTTGGGTAGTTATTATGTAAAACCGGAACTAATGGAATGTTTTGTTCAATATCTTCCTCATCTTCGAAATCAAATCCCATTATGCTATAAATTTTATCCCAATTATCATTATGTTTTCGAGTATGCTCGTTTAATGATTTGGGTGAAAGATGATCATAACGAGTATGTACTGCAATTCCTCTACCTGTACTATCCATCTCGCTTAGAGTATAAATAGTTTCCAATTGCATCACAGCAAATAGAGAATCAACTGTAGAAACTGGATTATCAATTCTTTCAATTACAATATCTGCTGCTGACTGATATTCTTTCTCCTCTACATAGCATTTCTTCTGATAGTTTTTCAGGATTCTTTGAAAATAATCTCTTTCCTCTACTGTAAGATATTCTGGTAGCGAATTGTAAAGAATCTCAAAATAATCTATCAGATCATAAATACTTTCCTCCAAAACAAATGTTAAATTATAAACATTATCAGTACAAATACTCAAATATTTCATTTCATCTTCAAGTTTCTCATTCAAGATAGCTCTATTTAAGTTCATAGCAATTTCGAAATTGCCAAGATGCTCTTCATATAAAGCTGTCTCAAATCTGCTTTCAGGAGAAGGTATAAATGGAACATTTGGATTTTCATCCATTCTATTGGCAATTATATCAGGAGGGTTTGGTGGATTTCCACCAATATCAACAAAGTTATCTTCCCACCAATTCCAATCTGCATCAATTTCAATTCCAGAACCATTATATGACGCATCAAAATAAAAATCCCACATGGAATTATAAAAATCATTGTGACCGCTGTATAATAGAAATCCACTTGAATATAAAGGATCACTAGGTATAAATGCCAAATGTGCATAATTAGTATTAAATAGGTTATTAGCACCGTGTGATGCTCTAACCTCTGAATTATCAGCACTAATTATTCCCATAAATAATGCATTGAATATGCAAGATCGTACTCTGGGTGTTGAATCTGAACATTGCATATCCATTACAATATTTTCAAATTGATTTACATGAACTTCAAAGTATGGATCTTCTTGTCGATTTCCTTGATAAGTATTTGAAAAATCAATACCGAGTATATTATAATAGAAAGAATTATTGTTGATATTTGCACCAACGGTATTTTGACTTATTCCAATATCGTTATTACTGAAAGTAGAATTATTTATACTGGAAATCCTACCTGTACCAAATAGATCAATTCCAGTATCACAATTATCAAATTCGCAATGTGTATATTCATACATTGTTTTGCAAAAAGGACTATTGGCAATACCGGTTTCCAAATTTGAGAAATCAGTATATTCACAAATAAAACTGCTATTTTCTCCTTCAGCATTTGTCCACAGATTAATACCAGTTCCGTTTCTATCAGATCCAATAATTTCCGATCTATCATCATCTGTTCCTGTTATTGATATCATATTATCATAACCATAATTGAAGATTTGTACTCCAATCGCATCTTCTTCAGGTGGAAGAATTATTGTACTTGAAATAAATTCTAATTGAACAGCACCAGGCATTAAAATACCTTGCGGAAAGCTAATGGCAGTAATACAATTTTCAAATGTACTGTTTTCAATATGAATTTCACATTCATAACCTTCAATACCTGTTACCGCATCTTTAATCAAGGAACCATTTTGAACCCAAACTTCACTGCCTTCTTTAGATCGTATCCCTTTCCATTGATCATGTTTTGCAATTAAACTGGATTGATTATATGTACCAATATTGAGCACACCTTGATTATGAATTCGCGAATTTGTACCGAATGTAACATTGCCTTCTATTATCAGTGAACTTCCTTCAGAAATGTAAATTTGAGCATTTGGACCAAATTCTACATTATTACCAACATACAATACACCACCATCTTGAATCATAATATTATATGGTATATATTCATTAGCTACATATATTGTACCTGTTATTACTTCTGGAACAGGTAACTGGCAAAGTTTCAATAGCATTCCATCTCCTGGTTGGATTAGAATTGTATCTGAAACACTATTTGTAATATTGTAGATACCACCTGAGTATTGATCGATAAGGTAGTAACTTTCCATTGAATCTGTGAAATGGAATGTTATTTCTTGGGGGTCAGCTTCAGTGAACACTGAATTTACATCAAAATGGAATTTTTGATCTCCATCTGTACAACCGGTCACAAAATTAGTTCTACGATTTACAAGCATTAAATATTGGTAATTGTTATCATTAGTGTAAACACCACATTCGATATAACCATTATAAAACGGACCATCACCACTCACGGATACAGATTCAAGATTCTCAATTAATGTAATATCAAATTCATTATTTAAATGTAAGGGTCCTGGATTATTGGTGACAATAGTTCCTCCGCCATCCCAGTCTAATTCCTTAATAATTGGACCATAAACAAGTATTTTTTCTGTCGCTTCTTTTATTGCATTATATTGTGGGAGAACAACCGTGTCTCCATTATTATCTCTATTAATTATACCGATGACTCTAACCGAACTGTTTCTAATTTGTTCATTTTCATCGTAAGATATTTCCGGTGCTCCGTGATTTAGAATATCATTAGTATTGTCATAATTACCGGATCGGGTTATATCTACATCATTTTGCATCCTGAATGTATAAATTCCATCTGCACCATAACATAATGGTAGATACATTAGCATTTTCTGTTGCTCGGATGGTGACAACATTATGTTATACCATTGAGATGTATCAAAATCCCATTGCCCGAATGTTTGAACAACTGGAATAAATGGTTTTTCTTCAGTTCCGCTATTTGCTTCGGTTTTTATTTTCCGGTAATGATTAGTAATCCCATTTATTTTCCTCTGAATATTTCGTAAATTATATGTATCGTTATTCCAGTAACACATTTGATTGGAATAAAGGTATTTATCCGGGTACAATTCTACCGGTTTAGCAATGTGATTGAAAAGCCGCTCGTTGTAAAAGGCATTTTCCGCAGGTAAACCAGGAGTATTTGAAGAGTATCCTGAATCGAAATTGTGTGAATTTGCTGCGGTTCTTAAACGAGGAGAATTATTATCTGCTAAAATTTGATCCACCAATTCGTAAGCCTGAAACTGCCCCGGTCTTGGTTCGTCTAAAGATTCATATCTCAGCAGATTGTTATAGAGATCTCCGATGGCGTTTAACCTTGCCACAATATCTGCGGTAAAATCTCCGTTTTCTAATTGCTCAAAAATATCATCTTTTATCCTGATGTTATCGATGAATAAATGACCCCTGTCTCTAAATTCCACTGTCGGACAAAAATACCTGAATGAAGACCCGGTAACACTCTCTATATCCGAAATATTTATGCGGAAGATGAAATCTTGATATACGTCTCCGACAGCACCCACAC
>JAUVLE010000042.1 GCA_030595905.1 Candidatus Cloacimonadota bacterium
CCAGCCCAAGGTTTACAAGCCATCGGTTTGCTGACAAGCATAAGATGCCGTTGAAAGAATAGCCTCACCCTGCTATCCCTCTTCCGCTCCTGCGTCACCGGTGAGGAAACATAAAATGCCGTTGAAAGAAAAAAATCTTCCTGCTTATCTACGTTTTCCCTTTGATAAAGGGAAACTGCAAAGGAATCAGTGTAGCTGTTGTTCTTTTAATCCCACGAATTAATTCGTAGGTTTCCGAATAGTTGCAAATAATATTTTCTTTGACATAAATAATTCAGAAAAGCAAGTTCGTTTTTGATTTAAACAAGGCATGTTATGAACTCGACTCGGGTTTATAAACCTCGAGTCGGGTTCAATACAGATAATATGAATTGGAGGAGTTATGAATTATAATTTCTTTATGAAAACTAAGAATCAATTTTTGTTTTTATTATTAATATTTTTATTTAGCTGTAATTTTAATCCATTCCAAACAAATGAAGAAGATATTTGGGACGGCAAAGTTTATACAATTCCTGAATTATTTGATAGTGATATTATACAGGATGGTAAGACCTATCTTGTTAAAGGTTATATATTTGAACTTAATTATTTCCCTGAAAATGAAAGGTTTCTTTTATACCCCGAAATAAATACAAACAGAGATGTAACCTATCACAATGTAGACATAAATGTTGTGAAAAACTCAAGCTCAATTTTCAATAAGATCATTAATGCTTTTAAGAATACTGACGAAGAATGGATTCCGGTTAATATCAGGGGAGAAGCAAAGGAAATTACAATAGCTGGAAATGGCTGGTCAGACGATATTTTTGTTATGGAGATTGATGCTATTAGAATTAGTAATTAATGAAAGATCTGAATGCGAATTTCAAAAGCATCGAAATCGATGTCTTTAAAACGAACCAGGTTCGTTTCTGTTTCAACAAGGCATTTTATGAACTCGACTCGGGTTTATAAAACTCGAGTCGGGTTCAATTCGGTGATAAAAATTGAAGAAGATGAAAAATCTTCATTTTGAATTTATTGCAGAAAAAATAGTTATGTTCTATTTTGATGAAGAATATGGTAAAGGTTCTTTCATAACATATAAAATTAATGAAATAGGGAAATAATAATGAGACTTAATAATGCACTTAGTTTCAGCAAGAAGAAAATCAGGAAGAAACCTGGCGAGCATGACAGATAGCGGAAGTAAAGGAGTCATTGCTATTTGTAGTCCGATTGAAAGTTTAAATATTAAAAAATGATAAAAGCAAATTAGGAGTTAAATAATGATTATAATTGCAGTATTAGTTTCAATTATAATTACACCTATTGTGGTAAACAAGTTTGAAAATAATGATTCAAAGAATTATGGTTGTGGTTTTAGTATATTTGTCTTTATTATAATTTTTATAGTTTCGTTAATTATCCTAGGAGGTTTTCAAAATAGGAATGAAAAATCTATTTCTCAAACCAACAATGTTCATCAGAATCTAAACTATGAGACAGATTTCAAAAATTTACGTCACGATATCGATGATATTGGAGATAAAATTGGTAAAATAAACAGAAAACTTGATGCTCCTTACATAGGTCCTCGAACAGATGAAGCAATGAGAGCTGACGCAGATTATATGAATTCTCTATATCAAGAAAGATCTGAATTAATTGAAGAATACAATAGGAGTGTGAACGAATATAATCAAGCAATTGATGATGATTACGATTCTATATTAGAAAACCAAAATGAGTATACTCATTAGCGATGAATGGAGATTAAATATATGAATTATGGTGAAGAGATTTCTTATTGGTATTTTAGACTTAATGGTTTTTTCCCGCTTGTAAATTTTGTTGTACATCGAACTAAGAAAATAAAGTATTCAACAGATATTGATTTATTGGCTGTTCGGTTTCCGAATGTTTATGAAGTTGTTGGAGGTCAACCGGATGATTGGGATAGCAAACTATTTAATCAATTTGATAAAGATGCAATACTTGGTGTACTCTGTGAGGTGAAAACTGGTAACTACGATGTAAAGAGTTTTTTTAAAGTTGAATCATTAAAATACACGCTTCCAAGATTTGGCTTCAAACCTACTCTGGAAGAGCATGCAAAGAAACTCGAAAAGTTAAAAATGGTTACATTATTCCATAATAATCAAAAATACCAAATCGCAAAAATATTGGTGTCTAACAAAAAAAATCAAGACAAAGTAGGTTACATACATTTACAGATTGCTAACATAGAAGAATTTATTTCAGATCGGATAAAGCGATACAAAGCGAAGAAGTGGCAGGATAGAATGTTTTTCCCTTCAAATTACTTAGCAGCAAAAATTAACAGTCTATGTCTTTGATTTGCCTGTCTTTAATCAGCTCACTAATCACATCAGGATTTTGAGCTGGCTCAAATCCAATGATCATGGCGATCTGACGTGTCACGCCGCTGTTAGGTGCACATTAAAAAAGAAATTGACTTTTTTGATTTACGTATTACATTGTCATACGTGGAGGTGATTATGAGTCAAACTATTACGATTAGAATACCAGAAAATATGAGAAAAGAGCTTGAAGAACTAAGTAAATCTGAGAATAAACCTTTAAGTGATCTGGTTCGTGATTCTCTAAAAAAGTTTATTCTGGTTTATCGATTCAGAAAACTGAGAAATACGGTTTTACCTTTTGCTGAAGCTCAAGGAATTTTAACTGACGAAGATGTTTTTGAGAATTTATAGTGAATCTGATTTTTGATACAAATATACTTGTTGCAGCTTTTTCAACTCATGGAATTTGTAATTCACTTTTTGAGTATTCTCTTGAAAATTGTACTATTATTTTAAGTGATTACATTTTAGACGAATTATATAATATCTTGGTTAATAAATTTAAAATGCCTGATAAAAAAGTTGATAATATTCGATTATTCTTAATTGATTCATGCTTCATATCTGATTACAAAATATTCTCAGATCAAGTCAGCAGAGATAAAAATGATGATCCGATTTTAGGTATAATTGATAAAAAGAAGGTTGATTATTTAGTTACTGGAGATAAGGATCTATTAGTTCTCAAAAAGTATAATAATGTTCCAATAGTTTCCCCCAGAGAATTGTGGGATATTTTCAGAGATATTAACTAAGTTGATTATTTCAAATCTGTACCTAACTCTACATTTACGGTTGTTAATAAAAATTCAATAATATAATCATCCCATTGATAATTATTGAGTTGTGGGAGGAAAAATGAAATGCTCTTTTGCATTATTAATGAGTGATGAGATTCACAATTATATCAGGAAAAAAGCTATAAAAATCGATCAATTAAGTAGATGTGGTTTATTTGCATCACAATTTATTCCTCATATTTCTCTGAAACAACCATGTAAAATTGAAGATATTGATAAAGCTGAAAAATATTTTGATATTTTTTCAAAGAAAATTCAACCAATCGGGATAAAAATAGATTCAACTTATAATTGGAAGAATATTATTGGACTTAATGTAGTTGAAAATGCAGAACTACGAAATGTTCATAATATGCTGAATAGTGGTCTGAAAGAAATATTTCAAAATTCAAGTGCCTTATACGATGGAGATTCATATCATTTTCATGCAACAATTTCTATGGGAGGATTGGATAATTCAGAATTCAAAGAGATATATAAAAAGGTCAAAGATGAAAATCTTCATTTTGAATTTATTGCAAAAAAAATAGTTATGTTCTATTGTGATGAAGAATATGGTAAAGGTTCTTTCATAACATATAAAATTAATGAGATAGGTAAATAATAATGAGACTTAATAATGTATCCGGTTTCAGCGAAAAGAGAATCAGGAATAAACTTAGATTGAAAAATCGTTAGGTACAATTTATAGGAGGATATATGGAAATTTATCAGCCAGTGGCTGACCTGTTCGGGTACATATATATTAGCCGCAACTTCAAATAATATATTAAACAACTTGTCATAAATTGTGAAAAAAATATAATTGATAATAGAAATATCATAAGGTGGAAATAAATGATAAACATAAAAAAACAAATCAATTATTGGATAACTGCATCTGAAAATGATATTGACACTGCTGAATTATTGATAAACAATAATAAATATCTAAATGGATTATTCTTCTGTCATTTAGTAATCGAAAAAGCAATTAAAGCTCACTTCGTAAAAAAATTACTCGAAAAATACCCCCCAAATCGCACAACTTATTTTTTTTATCTGAAAAGGCAAATTTGAAAATTAGGGAAAATGATGGAATCTTTTTAGGAATTTTAATGAAATATCAACTTCAAGGTCGTTATCCTGACTATAATCCATTTATTCCCAACAAAACTAAAGTTAATGAATATCTTAAAAAAACCAAGGAAATATTTCAATGGATAAAAGTGCAGCTATAAAATTAATTAAAAATTATTTAAAACTTCTTGTAAAAGAAGGTGTCTTGATAGACAAAGCTTTTTTATATGGAAGCTATTCAAAAAATACTGAAACTGAAAACAGCGACATCGATTTATTAATTGTATCTAAAGAATTTGATATAACCGATGATTTGTTAATAGGGAAAATTTGGTATTTAACAAATAAAATAAATAGTAAAATTGAACCCTATATTATATCAACAAAAAGATTTAATTCAGATGAATCTTCACCGCTGGTACAGTTAATAAAACAAGAAGGAATTGAGATTTCGTAATATCTGAAATTTATTGTATATTTTGATGATGTTAGCTGCTAACATAATAATTATTTCCTGTACAGTATCGTGATATATGCAAAACAGTTAAACAATATTGTGTTTTCACATTCGTTAAAACTACAGCAAACAAAATGGTGCTGGAAGGGGGACTCGAACTCCCGACCTACTGATTACGAATCAGTTGCTCTACCATCTGAGCTATCCCAGCACACGTCTCGTTATCTCTGTTTATAGTCTTTTCCACTAAAATCAGTTACAGAGAAATTTTATATCAGATAAAGAGTCAAGTTGAAAATCTAATTACAAAATCTTGAATAGGCAGCCGGTTTTTAATCCATCAGCGGCACTGCTCATAATACCTCCTGCATAACCGGAACCTTCTCCGATGGGGTAGAGGTTGGAAATTTTATTAGATTCGAAGGTCTCCTTATTTCTTAAAATACGAACAGGTGAAGATGTCCTTGTTTCGGGTGCCAGCAAAATTCCCTTTTCACAAAATCCGGGAGTTCGTTTTTGAAAGGATTTCAAACCTGCTTTCAATGACGTTGTGATATCTGCCGGTAAAATGTTGTTCAGGTCTTGTGAAACTGTGCCGGGTTCATAACTTGTTTTCGACAGTTGTTTTGTGATACTGTTTTGCAGGAAGTCCACTGGTTTTTGAACCGGGGCAAAGTAGGGATGATCTGATTGGAAGCATTTACTTTCGATCATTCTCTGGAATTTCATTCCGGCTAAGATTTCATTTCCAAAATCAATTCTATTAACAGTTACCACAATAGCGCTGTTTGCAAATTTATTATCTCTTTTCCGGAAGCTCATTCCATTCAAAACTAACCTATCTTTTTCCGAAGAAGCAGGGATCACATATCCACCGGGACACATGCAGAAGCTGTAAATTCCCCTGTTCCTGAATTTTGCAGTTAAGCGGTAAGTGGCAGAACCGGTTATATTGAAATCATTTTTATCTCCATAGAATGCTTCATTAATGAAATCCTGATGATGTTCGATGCGGAACCCGACGGCAAATGGTTTGTTTTCCATATCTATTTTGCTGGAAAGCATTTCAAATGTATCACGGGCAGAATTCCCGATAGCCAGAATAACAATCTCCGGCTGATATTTTTTACCATTAATACGAACAGAAGTAATATGATCTTCTTCAACAGAGATGTCTTCGAGTTTATGGTTCGAGAAAAATTTGCATCCTTTTTCTTCCAGGAAATTACGAATATTTTTAACGATCTTTTTTAATCCGTCAGTTCCAAGGTGGGGAAGAGCCTCATATTTTATCTTTTCGTCAGCTCCGAATTTGATGAGGTATTCAAGAACTTTTTCAGTGTAGAAGTCACGAGATCGGGTAGTTAACTTTCCGTCAGAAAATGTACCCGCACCACCTTCTCCGAACTGCACGTTACTCTCTTCATCGAGAACACCATTTTTCCAGAAATCAGTGACTTTGTTTACTCTGTTTTCTATTTTATCTCCACGTTCAAAAATAAAAGGTTGGAATCCTTTTTCCACCAGAGAAAGTGCTGAAAAGAGTCCTGCCGGACCGGCGCCGATAATAAAAGGATGAGGATCGTTGAGCTTCTTTTTTGAATTAATATAAGGAGTTGGTATTTTATATTCCAAAACATCGGGATTAGAAAGATATTTTTGAGGAAGTTCGGAAAGAACGGTATAATTAAATTTCAGATCATTCTTTTTTCGTGCATCGATCGAACGTCGCAAAATTGTTATATTATCGACCGACTTGATCCTCAATTTCTTTGAGAGTGCTTTTTTTATATCGATTTCTTTAGAAATGGGAACGACGATATTTTTTATTAAATACAAAGATCCTCCTGAATTATTCATTTCAACTCGAAAAATTTAGTTTCGACTCGTAAGTTCGCGACGAGTCGAGACAAAACGCATCAGGCAATTATTATGAGTCGAAACACTCGATAAAATTTAAACTTCTTGACGTATATTTCTGTCAAGATAATCGAAATATTGAAATGAAAAATAATAAAATAAAGATAGTATTCACCGACCTGGACAGAACGCTGCTGAGGAATGATAATACATTTTCTGCAAGGAACCTGGCAGCGCTGAAGAATCTGAAAGAAAAGGGGATCATAACCGTTATTGCTACCGGCAGGAATATTTTCTCTACCAGGAAAGTGCTGGATGTAGATATTCCGTTTGACTTTCTGATGTTCTCTTCCGGTTGTGGAATTATGGATTGGAATTTACAGGAAATGATCTACGAAAATCATTTGAAAGAAGATGAAGTGAAAAAGGTTCTGCAAGTTCTTCTGACTCACAAAGTGGATTTTATGCTGCACGAAAACATACCGGAGAATCACAGGTTCCAATACAAAAGAGTAAACCGGAACAATTTTGACTTTGAAAGACGCATAGAACTTTATGAACCTTTTGTTCGAGTTCTGGAAAATACACCTCGAAAAGCCAGTCAGTTCGTTGTCATCCTGCCACCGGATTCAGATGAAAAATTTGAAGATATTAAAAAAGAGATAGATTTTTTAAAAGTTATCCGTGCCACATCACCGCTCGATCATGAGTCCATCTGGCTGGAGGTTTTCCCAAACAATGTTTCCAAAGGACATTCTGCAGAGTGGCTGTGCAAGAAACTGGGAATTGCTCAATTATTTACTTTTGGCATTGGCAACGATTTTAATGATATAGACCTGCTGGAATGGACAGCACAAAGTTATGTTGTAGAGAATTCTCCGAAAGAATTGAAAAAAAAATATAACATCATTGCTTCCAACCAGGAAGATGGTTTTGCCAAATGTGTGGAGAAAGAACTTCGTTTCGATTCGTAACGCAAAAATTTCTATTTGCGATGTGAATGATCTGGAGCGATTGTGAAATAATGACAGGCAAGCAAGAAATATAAAGGATATTAAATGTTTGAATATCAAAAAACAGGACGCTTTTTTGCCCAGGTAGCTGGTAAGATGGAAGAATTTGGTGTAGCTGAATTGAAAGAATTTGGTGTAAAGGAAGTTACTCCGGTTTATCGTGGCATTTGGTTCAAGACAGATCTGGAACATATCTATCGCGTAAATCTATGGGTAAGATTACTTACCAGGATTTTGGCTCCACTGCTTACATTCAGTTGTCACAGTACAGACTATCTGTATAAAACCGCAATGAAGCTGGAATGGGATAAATTATTTACTTCCGAAAATACATTTGCGATCTTTGCTAATGTTTCCAATAGCAAGATTACGCATTCCCATTACGCAGCCCTGGTGCTGAAAGATGCAATTGCCGACTATTTCCAGGAAAAATACGGTAAACGCCCGGATGTGGATAGGGAAGATCCGGATGTCTGGATAAATCTTTATATCGAAAAAAACAAAGCACATATCAGCCTGGATACTTCCGGCGGCAGCCTGCACAAAAGAGGTTATCGCTTGAACAGCGTTCCGGCTCCCATTCAGGAAACACTGGCTGCGGCAATTATCCGCATTTCCGGTTGGAATGGAAAAGTTCCTCTTATGGATCCTATGTGTGGAAGTGGAACTCTTTTAGCAGAAGCATTGCTACATTACTGCCGCATCCCATCTGCTTTCCTGCACCGGAAATTTGGTTTTGAATATTTGCCTGATTTTGATTCGAGTATTTGGCATAAAATTCAGAGTGAAGCCGAAAGAGTAAGACGTCCCTTACTCGACGGGCTTTTGAGCGGATGTGATATAGAACAGCAGGCAGTGAATGCATCCAGAACAAATCTTAACTCATTGCAGAACGGGCATCTGGTGAGAATTGAAAGAAGAGATTTCCGTGAACATCCGGGACTAGAAAATGGAATTATTGTTTGCAATCCGCCTTATGGGATCAGGTTGGGAGATGAAAAGCAACTTGAATCTCTATATAAAGATCTGGGAGATTTCCTGAAACAGAAATGCAAAGGTTCTACTGCCTATATTTATTGTGGAAACCGCAATTTGATCAAACACCTGGGACTGAAACCTTCCCGCAAAATACCTTTGGTCAATGGCAACCTGGATGGAAGGCTGTTAAAAGTGGAAGTGTATTGAGAGGGCAAAAGGCTAAAGGCAAAAGGCTAAAGGCAAAAGGCAAAAGGTAAAAGGTAAAAGGCTAAAGGTAAAAGGCAAAGAGCAAAGAAAAAAGAGCAAAGAGCAAAGAAAAAAGAGCAAAGAGCAAAGAAAAAAGAGCAAAGAGCTAAAGGCTGAGTGCTAAATGATAAATGATAAATGATGAATGCTGAACAATGGGAAAAGAAAGAGATGAATTGATTCGTAGTTTGGATGGCACTACAATCATCTGTTATCTCGACTCGAAAAAGGTGGTTTGATAAATTCTAAGGTTATATTATAAAAAAAGAAAGAAGTTATGTGTAGGGAGGATAGATGGGTTTTAAACGATTAAAATGTCCTGTTTGTGGACAGAAAGTATCATTCTTCTGGAATTACTTCAGTGTGACTTTTCAAACTTATATTTGTTCAAACTGTAAAACAAAAATCAAATGGCACCCAATTATAAGGCTATATAATCTAATTTTCGGAATTATATTTCTTTCAATATTTTTCATTATTAGAGATTATATAGGATCTCCTTTTATAGCACTCATTATTGCGTTCATTCCACCTTATATAATTTACTTGCTTATACCGAAGAAAGTTAAGATTATTAGTAAAGGCGAAGAGAAGAAAATATAATCATGTTGGTTCAACCGTTCCGGTTGATACTCTTGTTAATCAACATTCCGCTTCGCTCCATGTTGATACGAGATATATATTGTTACCCTTGTATTTTCTTTGAACACCGTTCCGGTGTGATTTTATAATTCCATTATTATGATCGAGACGATCATCCTTAACTATTTCATTCAATCAAGACGATTAAACGAACTTATTATTTGGGTTAAATAATCCGTTTTATCTGTGTGTATCCGCGAGCTAAAAAAAAGAAATGGTGGCAGGACCCAGACTTGAACTGGGGACACAAGGCTTTTCAGGCCTCTGCTCTACCAACTGAGCTATCCCGCCACAACTTAGAGGACAGAACAGAAAGCGACTGTCTGATGTCAATGAAAAAAATGCACCTGACATTCCCTCAAAAAAATCAAAATTATTGTATTCTTTTTGTTCCAAAGAAGAGCAAATAAAAACTCTCGTCGAATATAAATTACTAAAATTGGCAAACACCACTAAAAAATCTTAACCCTGTGGAATAATTGCCAAAGGCAATTACTGATTCACAGTATTCCACGGGGTTAACTCGTTATTTTCTAAGTAGATCTTATGAAAGAAATTAGAAAATCACTCAAACAGAAGATTTTTCTTAACATTTGTTTATTACCAATTTCTTAACGAAATTTATATTATGCCGATTTAAAAAAATACTTAAAATAATAATTAATGGAGTAAGCGAAGCGCTTTTTGCGGTAAATTACATTTATATTTCGTCTGCTGAAACAACACAGTTTTTATTTCTTATTTTTCCCACATATAAAGCCTGGTCAGCTTCTTTGATACATTCATTTATGTCTTTTGCTTTGTCATAAACGCTAACCCCGAAAGTGATCGTTAGATATAGATCGTAATAATTATATACCATTTTATTGTTTTCAATAGCTTTCCTTAATTTTTCGGCTATCTTTATTCCGCCTTTCAGGTTAGTTTCCGGTAGAATTATCAGGAATTCCTCGCCGCCCCAGCGACCGATCGAATCCTGTTTCCTTATTGCTTTTTTTATCAGATCGGAAATTGATTTCAAAACAAAATCGCCACAATCGTGTCCATAATTATCATTGATCGATTTAAAATTATCAATATCACCCATTATAATAGAGAATGGGTTGCTATTTCGCTCAAACCTGTCTGTTTCGTGATTTAATTTTTTTATGATGTCCCTGCGGTTTGAAAGACCGGTGAGAGTATCTGTGCTTGCCAGAAGCTCAACTTTTTTATAAGCTTTTTTAAGTTCGCTGTTCTGTTGCCCAATGATCGTGTTAGAATAAGCCTTCAGCCGGAATTGATTATAAATAAAGAATGCTAAAATAGCAAGAAGAACAAATCCTATTACAAAGAAAACCATAAATGTAGATTGTTTTTTTGCTTCCAATTCTTTAAGAGAATTACTCTTTTTTAAAATCTCGATTTCCTTCTCTTTTCTTTCAGTTTCATATTTTATTTGAAGTTCCGTAATGTTCCTTTTAGTCTCTTCCAGATCGATATTATCCTTAATTTCAACATAGAGAACAAAAAAATCATATCCTTTCTTATATTGTTTTTTCACATAATATATTTTTGAAAGAGCATGATATGTAGATTTAATGATATTTTTGTCATTTATCTGCCTGGCATACATCAATCCGTTCTTAAGGTTCAACAATGATTTTTTCAGGTTCTGCAGTTCGAAATACAAAATTCCAGAATAATAGTAGGAAGAAGCAATTCCATGCTTATCATCTATTTCTTTCATGATCTGTAAAGATTTCTGATAATATTCAAGTGATTTTTTATATTTTTTAAGACCCTGGTATGCAATTCCGATATTATTATAAGAATTTGCTATTCCGTATTTATCATTAAGTTCTTTTCTTATTTTCAATGATCTCTGATAAAATTCCAATGCTTTATCGAAATATCCTTTGGAAGAATAAACATTCCCAAGATTATTCAGTGTAGCTGATATTGCTTCTCCGTCATTGACTTCATAGACTATTTCCAATGCTCTTTGATAATAATTCAGCGCTCTTTCATATTCTCCTATGTTCTGATAAACATTTCCAATATTATTCAAAGAACGAGTTATTCCGTTCATGTCATTGAGTTCTTCTTCAATATTCAGAGAACGGATATGATTTTCGAGAGCTTTGTTATATAGCCCAAGGAAATTATAGATATTCCCGATATTATTGAGTGATCTTGCTATTCCTTTACTATTTGTATTCGATTCATGGATTTTAAGTGATTCATTAAAATATTCCAGAGCTTTTGTATAATCACCCAGATTCTGGCTGCCTATTCCCAATTTATGAAGAAACTCAGCTTTATCTTTATCGGGCAAGAATGTAAAACTGCTTCCAAGACTATCTATTATTGTTTGGGAAAACAGGGAGTTCAGGACAAAGAATAGAGATAAAATAAAGATTATTTTTTTCAAAGATCAGTTCCTGGAAAATATTTGCAAATAATTAAGGATATTGCTTGCACAATAAAAGATTTACTTGTATTCAAAGATTTCGATCTCACCTTTTAAAGCCATAAGACCGTTCAAGGCAAGAGCTTTCATTTCATCTTCTCCGGGATACACAGAAACAGGAGCGATGAAAGAAACCATTTCGATTATATATTCTACAAGAAGCGGATTCCTTGCCAATCCGCCGGTTAAAAGAATACCATCAACTTTTCCTTTCAGAACAGTGCTCATAGCACCTATTTCTTTAGCTATCTGATAGCTCATGGCATCTTGAATAAGTTTTGCCTTTTTATCACCGTTTTTCACACGCATTTCGATTTCATAGGCGTCATTTGTTCCAAGATAAGCTACAAATCCACCGTTTCCTGTTATCATTTTTTTTATTTCGGGAAGAGTATATTTTCCACTGAAACAAAACTTCACCAAAGCTCCTACAGGAAGTGTACCGCTTCTTTCCGGAGAAAATGGTCCTTCTCCGTCCAGAGCCTGATTTACATCGATAACCTTTCCCTTTTTGTGAGCACCAACCGATATTCCACCTCCCAGGTGAACAACTATCAGATTCAGGTCTTCATAGTTTCTGTTTATTGTTTTTGAATGTGTCCTGGAAATTGCTTTCTGGTTTAGGGCGTGAAAAATAGAAATCCTTTCGAACTGCGGATGACCGGATATCCGTGCAACATCCTGAAATTCGTCAACAACTACAGGATCGGCAATATAAGCTTTAGTTCCGGGAATAGATCTGGAAATATCATCGGCTATAAGTCCACCCAGATTGCTTGCATGTTCACCCAATATTCCTTTCTTCAAATCCTTTTTAAGCTCCTCATTTACCAGATACACACCGGATCGAATAGGTTTCACAAGTCCACCTCTACCGATAACGCAACCGATTGAATCAAGTTCGATATTTGACTGTTTGAATTCATCTAAGTTAATATCTGTTCGATAGTGATTTTGGTCTGATATTTTTTCAAATCGGGAAATATCTTCTGTTGAGTGTTTAATATTTTTCAAGAAAAATTCTTTTCCATTTTCAAAAACAGCAATTTTTGTAGATGTAGAACCGGGGTTTATTACAAGTATCTTCATTTATACTCCGAGATAGATTTTTTTAAGCTTCAGAAAGTTCAATGATCAATTTTTTATCTTCCTGTATATTTTTATTTTTATAAACATTATTTATGTAAATTATTAATAGACCAATCATCCATAAGATCATGATGAGATGCAATATTAATATGCTCAATAGCCAGACAGGTGGGCTATCTTCTAACATTACTCCAATTTGTAAGGGAAAAATTAAATTACAAAAAATAAATATAAAAAAAAAGCAGATATAAAAAATGGGTAAAACAGTGGCTAAGCCTAAAAATATCTTATTTTTCTTTTTCATTTGTTGATAAAAAGATTATTGCCCTTTTGTTAATAATTTCCTCAAGATAGAAGCAAATTTGCGACGCTCTTTTATGCGAAAGTCTCCAACGATGTAAATACAAAGCAGCAAAACCCCTATCAGGAAACCCGGAAGTGTAACCCATATAGATTTGAAATCATTTATGTTCTTAAATGTGAGATAAGCAATTATGATAATGTCAATTCCTCCAAGCACCAGAAAAACACTATTAATGAGAACTTCACTGGAAGCTTTTTTTTGATCCCAGCTAAGCATCTTTTTCAAGAATATTTTCTCAGCTTTATCCATAATATTTGCCTTACTTGCCATTTTTTCCTCCTGACCCGGTAGTTTATCGTGAATAACAAAAAAATAACTTTGTTTTTTTTGTCAATTTCAAATTAATGAATTATCTCCCAATTATTGTTTACCTCGGTTTTAATTGTACCGATTTTGGAAATATATTCGATAATAATGGAACGCATTTCTATGTTAGATTTAAAGATAACCGGTGCGTTTTCTGCCTTTGCTGCTGCCAGATGACCTCCACCTCCGTTTCCTCGATAACTGTTTAATGCTACTTTATAAATCCGATTTATATCTATTGGTTTACATGTTTCAGTTAAGTTCATGTCTTTTATCCTATTTCCAATATCCTCCGAAACGTCGATCCGGTAGCTTATTCCTTCTGCCATATCATAATTATAACCTGCAATTTCCGGGTCAGATAAAATATTCTCTCCATCCCAGATAAAATATCGGGCAGAATATTCGAGGTAATCCTTTATTTGTCTGCCTGTCATTTCGATCATATACAGGAAGTTTTCATATTCATAAAGACTATAGATATCCTTTATTTTAATTTTTCCCGGATGTATATTCAATTTTGAATTGAAACATGCAGCAAAAGAAATTTCCGCATTAGAGTATTCCAGTTGAGCTTTATTTATCAGATCTACCAACGGCGTGTCTTTGATCCTTGAATATTTTCCGCTCAGTGTATCCTTTGTTATACCAATGTCGGTTCGGATATATTTGAGTACTTTGTTATGATAGTCCTTTGTGATTTCAAGAATTTCATTTGAAGGCGCTTTATCTTTGATAGATTCAACCCACCCGCTTTTTTCTATGATCCTGCAATGTTTATCATTCGTTTCGATAATTAGTTTGGCAACACCGATATTTCTTGCCCAGCATCCCGAAATTATCTGTAATGTTTCTTCCGGGTTAGTTATTGTTCTTTTTTCTTTTGGCTTGATATGATGCGAATGTCCTCCGAAGATAACATCAAAACCGGAAACATTCTTTGCCACCAGTCCGGAAGCATTATCGATCGGCAATCCCATAAGTTTACATTTATATGCACCTTCTTCTTCATCGAAACCAGAATGAAAGATACCAATGAGAATATCAACTTCAGATCGAAGTTCAGTCACAAATATTTTTGCAGTTTCCACCATATCTTTCCAGGTAATTCCCGGATAGAGTGCTTCATCTATCCACATTGGTATTCCCGGTGTAGTCAATCCGATTATCCCGATTTTGTATCCGCCTTTTTCGATAATTGTATATGGTTTAAAAAAAGTGCTTCCATCCTTCAGGAAAGAATTTGCAGACAGCCATGGGAAATTAGATTCTTTCTCGGTACGATTATAAATCGGGACTCCCTGTTCTATTTCATGATTTCCAACAGCAAAAGCATCATATTTCATTCGATTCATTGCCAGTATCATCGGGTGAATGATATCAGTTTCTATTTTATTGAAATAATATGTTAGTGGAGTTCCCTGTATCATATCTCCACTATCAACAAGAATAACGTTCTCATAAAGATCACGATATTCAGCAACTCGAGTGTAAACTTTTGCCAGACCACGTTCGGCAGGTTCGTCTTTGAAATAGTCATAAGGATATAGATTGCCGTGAACATCGGTGGTTTGAAGAATGAATAATGTATCGATCTGCGTTGCAGAAAGCAGCGAAAAAACAAACAGCAGGATAAATATGTATTGAAATTTTTTCATTTATTTTCCTTATTATTCAATTATAGTGATCTGATATCTTTCACATGCAGTGCAGAAAAATTATCGATTATCATATCTGCAAAAGATAAATCCTGCTTACCGGAATTTGAATTTTTAAAACCGATGCATTTCATATGGGCTTTCTTTGCGGCAGATACGCCATTTTTAGAATCTTCAATAACCAGGCATTCGGATGGTTTACAACCAAGGTGTTTTGCAGTAAGAAGAAATATATCAGGGAATGGCTTACCATTTTCTACATCTTCACCGCTTATAATAACTTCAAAGAAATTTTTAATTTCCAGTTTTTTCAGAATAATATCTATCAATATTCTAGGAGAAGAAGAAGCTAAAGCGATCTTGAAGTTATTATCTATGAGTCTTTCGATAAATTCTACAAGATTTGGCAATGGTGTAAGTTTTTCCTCGTTTTGGAAAGAACTGATCATATTATCTTTATGAAGTTTAATAAGTTCTTCCTTTTTGTATTTTAATTTGTTGTTTCTCAAGATTTTTTCCCAGATCATATCCATCGACATGCCAACGAATGAATAGTGTTCATCTTCAGATATTTTTATTCCTAATCTGTTAAAAAGTATTTTTTCAACTCTATGATAGATGGGTTCACTATCTATGATCACACCATCCATATCGAAGATTACAGCTTTTATCATCTTCTAATCCGATATAATAATTTAATTTTCATTCTAAGCTTTGATAACGGTCGATAGAGTATTTCCACCTTTAAGAGCACTTTGTTTAAGAAGGTTTTCTACTCTATTCATCAGGATTTCAATAGAATCTTTTTTCCGGATGATAGAACCGCCGATAGAAATAGTGATCGTGATATCTCCTTCTCCAATAGCAATATTCATGCGTTCGATCATTTCCTTGATTCTTGTGCCCAGTATATTGAGATTCGTTTCGTTGATATTTATAAAGATAATTGCAAATATATCATCAGACCATTTTCCAATTGTATCAAAAGGTCTTAATTCTTTTTGAATAAGTGAGCTAACTTCTTTCTGGATATTATTTATCGCTTCATCACCATA
>JAUVLE010000192.1 GCA_030595905.1 Candidatus Cloacimonadota bacterium
CTTTATATGCAGCTAATGAAATGGTTGCACCCTGTTCTTCGAACATATAAGTTGGTGCCCAACTCATGAAGCCGTATCTAACTATATTCAATCCAAAAAGAGCAAATCCTGTAAACCACACATAAGGATTCAAAAGAGTTATCTTTAACGTTTCCTTAAAACCTATATGATGATCCTTTTTAACTTCGGAACTTTCAATTCCCTGCTCCTGATCTTCCATGCTTGGCAGACCTACTTCTTCCGGTGCATTTCGAGCCCGGATGTACCAGTGAATTGCAAGGATAATACAGATTGCAGCAGGTATAAAGAAAGTGAAACGCCAATTAAGATATTTTACAATCGTACCTGCCAGAAACCAGGAAAATGCTCCTCCAATAATATAGCTTGTGCCCAGGCGTCCTGATATTTTTCCTCTGATCTTTTTTGGAAACCAGTTTGCTTTTGCCTTCACAATAGGTCCCCAGCCCATCGATTGGAAATATCCATTCAATCCCCAAATAACAGCCATAAGAATTAATGCTCCTGAACTGAAACCAAAAATGACATTAAGAATGGCGGAAACTATCAATCCGATGGTTATTATTCTTCTTGAATTCAGCTTATCACCAAGCTGACCATTTATGAACTGTCCAATAGCATAAGCAAAGAAAAGGCTTGTGAGCACAACACCCATGTTAGTTTTAGTTAAGCCAAACTCGCTCATTATGCTTGGCATTGCAATGGAAATGTTTACCCGCAGAAGGTAGAATGATGCATAAGTTATCCACATCATCCAGAACATCTTCTTCTGCCATTTTTGCATAAGTTGATTTGTATTAGAATTATTTGTCATTTTCTTCTCCATTATTATTTTTTATATTAGTTGATGATTGAAATAATTTTATGAACAATGTCTAAAACATAATACGAATAGACTATTTTCATTTTCCCTCTTTTTCAATGTTTTGAATTTGTGTCGAAATTATAAGATTTGATATTTTATCAAGTTTTTTTATATTTCAGAAGTTTAAGTTCAAACTCGATCCAACATTTTTTCGGATAAGTGCAGGTGTTAAGTGCAACTTATTAAATTCTATTTTTTCAATTGCATCCTAAGAAATATAGACGATTCACAATCCTGAAACAACCTTCAAAAAAAATGTTTATTATCTTTGATCCTGGTTAAACCTGTTAAAATTGATGCCAAATAAAACAACTTTTTGTATAATAAAATATTGATAACATCCCTTTTGTGAAAAGAAGAACAACGAAACTGAACGCTAATAACAATAAGTAAATACTTATTTCACAGAATGCCTAACTTTTGTAGATATAAGATCAATAATAAAAATCGTAATAAAAATAATAATGATAATGGCTGAGACTTCCCTGTATTTAAACATACGAAAGGCTGATTGCAATCTATAACCTATACCACCAGCACCTACTATTCCCAATATTGTCGCCATCCTTATGTTTCTATCAAGAATATAAAGTGTGTTTCCCATAAAAGATGGAAGAATCTGTGGTATAATGGAATAAGTGATTTTCTGGAACCAGTTTGCACCAGTCGCTTCTATTGCTTCTATAGGTCCTGTTCGTACATGTTCCATTTCTTCAGCATAAAATTTAGAAAGAAAACCCATTGTATGAAGACCCAGAGCCAAAACACCGGGCAATGCACCAAATCCTACAGATATTACCAGTATCATAGCAATAATGAACTCCGGAACTGCACGGAAAAAAGTTGTTATCAAATGTGCCGGATAATACAAGAATTTACTTTTTGTGATATTCTTTGCTGCCATTAACGAAATTGGAATTGAAATCAACACAGCAAAGACAGTACCAAGAAATCCAATCTCAATTGTCTCAATCATCGCAATCACAAGATTCCCTAAATCAGAAAAATCCGGTGGCATCATTCTCCCGATTATATCAGCAAAATAACTGAAACTGGAAAATATTACTTTCGGACTGATCTTTAGATGTACTGATACTAAAATTGTTAGAAATAATAATCCCAAGCTTACTGCTATAGTTTTAATTCCAACTTGTGGCTTTAAATGAGCTTTTAGAAAATTAAATCTTGCTTCCTGTGGAGATTCATAATGTTCGACATTAGTTCCATAGCCATTAACAGCACCGAATTTATGAGCTTGCAGAATTGCTTTTCTTAATTCTTCCTTAACATCAGGATGCAAGCTTTTCAGGCAAACAATAGGCGCTCCTGGAATGGGTTTCGATTCATAGATGATTTTTATATCTTTTTTCTGGAGAATACCATTATCGAGCATCTCCTTGAGATTCACATCGCTCAAGGCGGCTACGTCGCCTTCACCTTTGATGATTTTTAATGCTGCTTCTTTCTGACTCCCTGCATAAATTACTTCAGAAAAATTAGTACTGATCTCAGGATTTAAACCGTTTTGAGTTAAAATATGCCGCGGTATCAGATCTCCGCTGGTAGAACCCTTTTCGGATAATATTAGTCTTTTGCCTTTAAGATCATTTGGGGATGATATTTTTGCACGATGAGGAATGATTAAAACCGTTCGATAAATAGATTCATCATCACCTGATGGAACTGCTAAAGAATCCAATTTTACTTTCTTTACAGCTTTATGAAAAGCACTTCGTCCTAACCAGGCAATCTGTGCTTTGCCATTAACTAAACTTTCAATGGCTTCATCGTAAGTATCAGCTTCATGAAATTCTAATTTGAATTCAGTAATATTTTCGATGGTTTCAAGTAGAGATCGAAATTTGTCATCCATCTTCCCCTTTGTTGCAGGAACAGCGACCATTTTTAGTTTAACTTTATTACTTTTTGTATTCATTTAACCTACTCTTTCCATTGGATGTGTTTAATGTCTGGTGTTTTCATATCAGAGCCGAAGAACATACCTTCAACACTGGTCTCATCATAAATTTTCCTTAGAGAGTTTCTATCCAGATTTGAAGTGTTATTATTGAAAATTAATTTACCATCGGTAAAACCAACGATGCGATCTGAGAATTGAAGAGCAAGGTCTACCTGGTGAAGACTACAAAGAACAGTTACATTCTTCTCCTTACACATATCCCTGAGCAGAGAAAGAATATTTCGTGAGTTTGTTGGGTCAACACTTGCTACGGGTTCATCTGCAAGAAGTACTTTTGGTTCTTGCATCATCGCTCTGGCAATACCAACTCGCTGCTGCTCGCCACCACTTAATTCATCAGCCCGGTTATAAGCTTTATCCAGTAAACCTACTCTATCTAAAAGATCAAGAGCCTTCATTTGATGGGATTTTGGGAACAGGAAAAGATTAGACCACCATTTTTGATGAGTACCTAAACTACCGGACATAACATTTTTGATTACAGAAAGATTCCCAACAAGATTAAAATGCTGGAAAACCATACCAACCAATGTTCTTATTTTACGGTAGTTTTCATCAATTACTTTTATTCCATCGACAGTTACATCACCAGTTGATGGTTTAACAAGTCCATTTATTGAGCGAAGTAATGTAGTTTTACCTGCTCCACTTGGTCCAAGAATGACTGTAAATTGTCCTTCCTCTACTTTTAGTGAGATTCCATCCAACGCAACAGTTCCGTCAGGAAAAACTTTTTTTAGTTTTGAAACAATAACCATTATAATTTACTTTACAGTCTCGCTAATTTTCCTAGTGATATCATAATCAGCATCAGTAACGCTAACATATCTTTCCATTTCACCACCATAACCACCAATTGTTCCATGTTCATGTGCTTCTAAAACTGCTGCTTTTATGTTCTTTCTAACTTCTTCAGGAAGATTCTTTGAATAAGCAAGAGGAGCAGCGGCTATTGGATGTGAAGAATGAATAATTCGATAGTCATCAGGATTGATTGTTCCATCTTTAATTCTTGCATCCCAATTAACGGAACTTACGCCACCGACATCAGCAATTCCATTTAAAACAGTTAGAATCGCTGCATCGTGACTACCAGTATATTGCACCATTTTAAAATTTCCCTTTTCCTTTGTATTCATGTCTATTTGGATAAGTTCATAACGTGGAATTAAATCTCCACTGGTAGAACCAACATGGTTTAAAGCCAAAACAGTACCCGTTAGCTCTTCTTTTGTAAATTCTTTAATTGGACTATCTTTTCTTACGATAAAATGAGTGTAGTAAACTACAGAATTCTTTCCTTTTCGGATACCAGCTGCAAATGCTTCTGCATCAGCAATCCTTGCAGCTTCAATGTAGGTTTTAGCACCAAACCAAGCCATATCAGCTCGTCCAGCTCTCATCGCTTCGACAGCAGCATTGTAATCTGTTACCTTGATCATTTCCATCTTGTACCCGGTTATTTTGTTAATGATATCCAAAAGTGAAATGAAATCACTTTCATCACCTTTTTCACTCGCAGGAACACATACCATTCTTATTACAACCTCTGATTCTTGTGATTTTTTAGCACAGCCATTAAAAATCAATAATGACAGTAAGAAAATCAATAATAACTTACATAAAATACTTTTCATTTTTTTCTCCTTATTTGCCTTTATTAATAGTTTCCGAGAATATCCAACGAAGCTGAACCAGTAATTCACTTACGTCTTCAGAATCATCAGCCTCATATTGTTTCATTTGATAGTTTGTCTGGATGAATAATTTCGGTTTGTTTTTTGCATCTCGCATAATGTGATAATTGAAGCCAGCAACGATCGTGTTATATCCATCATCGTCTGTATCTGTATCGGGATCGTAGATGTCGTAACGAGCAAGAATATCGAAGTTGTTGTTAACTTTGAAAACAGGTAAGAAAGACATTGCGGTTGTGTTTACTTTCTCATAATCATCTACGTTTGGCTTGTCTTTATCTTTCATCAGGTATTGAGCAAGCAGACTGAATGGACCGAAAGCAAATTTACCAACACCGACGATCAGATTGTATTCTTCACGGTCATCTGCATCAATATCATTCTCTGATCTGAACATATATGAGCTGCCAAGAGTTACACCGCTCATTGGAGTAATTCTTAGATTTGCTGCATAATTCAAATCAGTATTAATATTTTCACCAACTTTTTTATAGCCTTCTCCATTGTAAACACCCAGATTGTAAGAACCAAAACTATTTGGGATCTTACCACTGAATCCCAAACCAAAATCGGTAGAACTAACGAACTTATAAATATCGGAAGGATCTCCTTCAATTGTGGGATAGCTCCACTCATAGATAGTACCGAAATATGTTTTCATAAGTCCTACAGTAAGTGTAGTTTCTTTGATCGGCAGTAAATTTTTAAAATCAAGATAAGCATATTTGATCTTTAAGCCTGCGCCATCTGCAACTTTGTTGTCATCGTC
>JAUVLE010000040.1 GCA_030595905.1 Candidatus Cloacimonadota bacterium
AAAAGTGCAAGATGAAGTAATGCATTGGCAAAATTACAGAAATTCTAAAAAATCAAAAGTGAACTGGCAATTCAGAACAAAAGATGCAAGAATTAAATTAAAGAGACTTTATCCGTCAATTGAGGATTGACTTGACACTAGATCATCAACTATTTCAATTCCTTCAAGCCTTTTCAGTTTGGCCATTTTCTCGATTATTGTCATAATATTACCTCAAGTGATTCAAAATAATTCCCTGTAAATTTTCAATAACGAAACTGGTTTTTTGGAATATTAGAGTCAAGAAATAAATAATTGAATAACTTTGAAAAATTACAAATTACTTTAACTAATTTGGACATGACACGAAGAATACAATTCATTTTGAAACATATTATTACAAGCATCTCCTTATTTTAGCAAGATCATTTTTCTCACCTTTCATTCAAATAAATCTCTTTCGATTTCCTCAAATACCTCTCCACATACTCCTCAAGCTCATCAGATGTTCCTATAAAGGATGACACTCTGTAAAACATATGTTCTCTAAATAATGCGACACCATTATGATAATAATATGTATTTGGTGTATAATTTAGATAGAAAAAAAGACTATCTTGATTTGCAATTTCACTAAACATAACAATATAAAAATCAACAATGATCGGATTGCCGTAAATGGTGGAATCTACAGGATTCCATGTAATTAATGCGTTATCACCTATAACCTCAATATTTATATTGGTTGGTGCAGCAGGTGGTTCTTCTGCATAAACTGTAATATAATCTTGTCTAATTTCTGTATCGGTTGAATCATATTCATCAGTAACTGTTAATGATACTGTAAATATACCAGGATTTTGGTAAACATGATTGGGATTTGTTAGATTACCTATAATCAAACTATCACCATCTCCAAAATACCATTTCCATTCTAAAATAGCTCCTGAACCAGGAACTGATTGATTTATAAATTCTACATTTAACGGAGTATCTCCCTGAAGAGGATTTGCATAGAAATTTGCGATTGGTGGAAATATAGTACCACTCTGATCATAATAATATGCTCCCATATCTACTATTGTTCCATCAGGATCATACGGTGAATATGGACTTCCTGCATCAATACAAGGTGAAATTACTGTAAGATGATAATCTCCATTAATTGCATCTACAAATAACGGGTCAACATCAAGATTTACTCCTAACCAATAAACAGCAGCGTTGTTATTATTAATTATTCCAGTTTGCCCGCCTTCTATATCACAATAGGAAACGCTTAAATTACTGGTATTTGTTTCTAACATAATATCATCGTTCCAAATAATACTGTTGGTAATGGAAATTGCGCCATCAACATTGTATATACCCGAGCCTTCAAAATCATCAGAATTATCGGTTATTGTAGTATTTGTTAATGATAATGATCCTGAATTTAAGAAAATTCCACCACCCATTTTATTAGTACCATTAAGGCAGTAATTATCTGATATTTCTGTGTTTTTAAAATTATAACCTGCATTAGAAGCATAAATTCCACTTCCTTTTACATAAGAACCAGAAATTGAATTTTCATTGATTACAAGATTATCCATTATTAAATCGTGAGAACTCTCTAAATATAATCCACCACCATAAGCAAGGCTTGATGTTGATGTAGCAATATTATCACATATTGTAAGGTTATTTAAAGACACATCGTCAGAACCTGATAAATATAATCCACCACCCCAAGCTGCTGATGTTGAAGTTATACTATTACCCTGTATTATAAGATTTACCAAAGAAGCATATAAAGAACCGACGAGATATATTCCACCACCACGAACTTGGTATGATGATGTTGAAGTTAGACTATTACCCTGTATTATAAGATTTATCAAAGAAGCATATGAAGAATAGTAGAGATATATTCCACCTCCTCCAGGATTAATATTCTCATAATTATTACTCACCGTGTTATCTTTAACTGTTACGTAAGTGATTATTGCAGAAGAAGAATTTAGATACATACCTCCTCCACCACAATTATTCCCATTAGCATTACTCACCGTGTTATCTTTAACTGTTACGTAAGTGATTATTGCAGAAGAATAATATAGATATATACCTCCTCCACCTTGCGATGTACTGTTTGTATAATCAATATGATTTTGAGATACAATTAAATTACTTAAAGTGGGGCTACTGTAATCACAGTAAATACCCCCACCCATTTTCTGGTAACCAGAACCACCTGATATTGTAAAACCAATCAGTTTTGCATTGTTAGTTTCATTATTATCAAATTTTACAACACATGTACTTCCAGTTCCTAATATCAATGTTTGTTCTATCAAGCTTGAATCTTGCAAAGTTAAGAAGTATGAGGCAACTGTAATATCCTTGCCACTAAAATCAATGTTTTCAACATACGCTCCTGGTTGCACCAGAACAGTATCACCAGCAACGGAAGCATTAATCCCCGCTTGAATTGTTGTATAGTCAGCAGGTATGATAATAATTGTTGCATTAATAAAACTAAATACAAAAAAAGTTAGTAAGACAAATAATAAAGTTTTCATTTTTTCCCCTTTAATACATTATTTCTTTTATTAATATTTTCATTAATTTTTCTTTTTTCTTTGCTTTTTATCGGAAAATAATTTGTAATTAAAACCACCAGAAACAATTATAAATAGTATCCAAACATACCAATTATATTGTAATTCGTAAAATTCTACATTTACATATGTTGTTTCACGTGCTTCCCAATTTGTTCCCCATGAATCAAAAACGTAACCATCAGGATAGGTGTAGCCGTAACTTTTCTTAATACTTGTACTGCACGAATATGCAATTACAAACAATATTAGTGTAACAGCAACAGATAAAATAATTCTTTGTTTCTTGTTCATTGTTTACTCACAAATTCTGTAAAATTCTTAATTATAGTTTGTTCATCAAAAACTTGATAAATAATTTTGCCATTCATACTTTCCTCCAATTTTCGGTTTGTTCAAATTCACTTTTTCCTTTCCGAGATGAACTACAATAATGCTTAATTTTTAACCCTTTAGCTTTGAATCACAGTATTTATTTATTTCATCCATAATAACTTCTAATGGATCTGTAATTCTATAAATGAAATCCTTATGATCAAAAGTATTGAAACGTAAAATATTCTTTTCTGTAAATCGTACATCAAAATTTAAATAGAAAATATTAATTGTATTTAAGCCATCATAAGCTACACGAATTTGCGGTCGATAATATATATCTTTTTCTTCTGGTTTTTTTACAATTAAATTTTCTGGATGAAAATTGTACTTTTTAATTAGAACTTCTCTAATATTTTCCAAAACTTTATTAAATTTTTCTATGTATTCACTCATAAAAACCTCCAATTTTGGTTATTCTTTTTCTACAATCCAAAAGCTAACTTTAGATTTCTTTGGTAAATCAATCCCCATTAAATCCCATGTAGCTCCTTCAAACTGCCAAAACCATTTTAAATCAATATAATGTTTTGTTATTTTTTCTATTGTAAATATTAAGGAATCTGCCTGTATATGTACAATTGGGGTTTTAAAAAATGATATTTTTTCCCCTCTAACTGGTTCCATTTCATTAAAATAAACTCTTATTAAGGAATCTGTTTTTACGACTTCGACTTCTTTTTCTGCTACATAAAAGTTTAAGACAGAATCAAATTCTTTGAATATATCTTTTTTTACTTCATTAACAACTTTCTCTTGAACATTAAAACCAAAAAATACTATTGCAATACAAGCAATGACTAATAATGCTTTTGTATATTGATGTTCTAATTGGATTTTATAAAATTCTTTATTATCGACTATTTTATTCTTCTTCAATCTTTTTGTTATTTTATGTAATTGTGCAATAGTTATTATCGTTAAAACAAATAAACCAGAAAGGATTATCGCTAATGTTACAAATACTGACATTTTTTCCCCTTAATTTTTATTTCAATTTCACTTTTCCAAGATGAATTTCAATAATGCTTTAATTAACAAAACAAGAAAGCAATATTTTTGTTCATATCAATCTCAAATGCAATTCCAATAACTAAGAATTTTATTTTTCACGTCAATTAGATTTTTTCTGATTTATAATGATACTTTCTATAAAATCAATAAAATCTTTTGATAAAGCAATCCAGGGTTTTACTTTACTTTCTTCCATTCTAAAAAAATCCTCATAATCACTTTGTTGACGATAAATGAAGAGATGATTGTAATGTTCACCATATTTTTTGGGAATTATATTTGTTTTAACAAAATGCTTATTGAATAATGCCCTGATTCCTGTATGTTTGGAAGATGATAAATTTTTAGAAATCAACAAAGCACTTACTGCATAAAAACAGGCATAATATAAACGACCGAATTCCAATGAGAGATATCAGCCATATTTTCTGCTTCAATGATTGTCTCTTTTGCTCTTTCTAAACGATATAAAACTAAATCCTTTATATTCATATTTCATTTCCTTCTCTTTGAATATTCTTATAAAATGGTGTAATTTGCAAATCATCCCATTCTTTTTTACTGTGAATTATTGGACTAAAAATCTGATCCGTTTCTAATTCAATATCATATAAACTATTGAATATTTTTATTTTCTGGTCTTCTGTTAGATTACCCTTGAGCAAAATCAGGATGTCCCAATCAGAATATTCTTGAAAATCACCACGTGCACGAGAACCATAAAGGATAATTTTTGCAGATGGATATTGCTTATTTATCGCATATTTTATTTTTTTTAGAATTTCTTTTTTTTCCATATTATCTTCCTTATTTTATATTGGTTCTGTTTACTAAACTTGTGCATAGTAAACTAATAAAGCCAATATAATCACTTTTTCTTCTTCGAGAAGAATTTCAATAACGAAACTGGTTTTCTGGAATTTTAGAGTCAAGAAATAACTTTGAAAAAGTTTATAAGTAAGAATCTTGGGTACTTTACGTCTTTTTCTTTCACAAATTCCTGTTGGAAAAGTCGGAAAGTTAGAAAGCTGAAAGAAACTTTACCAAACTTAGTTGAGAGAATTTCAAAGAAAGAAGTTTGGGAAAGTAAAAGTAACTAATGTTCCCTTTTGCTAAAAGGGAATAGCAGGGGATTCATCTTCCAGCGGCATCTTATGCTTGTCAGCAAACCAATGGCTTGTAAACCTTTGGGCATGGCCAGATCGAGAAAGCGACCAAGCTGGTCGCTTTACTACCTAACGGAGCTTTTTATTCAACCCCTTCAGGGTTGAGCACGTTTGTTCTTTTTATACCGCCGGTTTCACCGACGGCTATTCTATAAAACCCTTTCAGGGTAAAGATGGTTTGTTTTTCTATACCACCGGTTTCACTGGCGGCTATTCTATTTAACCTCTTCAAGGTAAAGGAAAATCAAATAGATGTTAACAAAAAAATAGCCCAGTTCTTTAGGGCTGGGAATAAATGGAAACCATCCAAATATCAATAACCTGCCCGTTTACGGGTAGGAATAAACGAGTTAAAAGAAAGGTTGAATAAAACAAATGACAAGATAACCATTAAAAAAGTTACCTGTAGAAGAGTTCTTCTCGACTCGTCGCAAACTTACGAGTCGAAAGTAACGGTAAACTTTTTCAAAGTTGCTGCGAAGGAGATTATATACTAACATTTCCCAATTCATTTTTTCCTTTTTTCAGCTTCAGAGAAGCTATATATTAGTAGCCGAATGCGTGAGCTTTCGGTCAGAAGATACCTACCCAAATAGAACTGCATCGCAGTGACATTTATTTTAATCTTTTTGAATAACATATCGCTTCTCTGAAGCTGAGATTTGTTTTGAATTTTAATACCCAAAGCTAACGCATTGGGCTAAAAATATTCCACTGCTCCGCAGTTTTGGAGATTAAATAATTTCAATACTCAACTGAAAAGATTTAATGCAGTTTAATTCAAAGTTGACATACAAATAGCCATTCAAACTATAGACACATTCTGGAGGAATGAATGAAAAAAATCATAATAATTATGTTTATCTTGCTTTCGCTTAGTCTCTGTGCCAATATCCAGTTCGCAAAGGATCTTTTTGATGATGCTTTATATGAAGAAGCAATAAATGAATTTGAAAAAGTAATTGCCGCATCACCTACATCCGGGCAAGCCCAGGAATCCCTTTTTTACATTGGAGAGTGTTACCGTCTCAGGAAACAATTTGCAAAAGCCGAAAGAACTTATGAAAGACTTCTGGACGGATATCCTACCGGTTCTTTCCGGGAAAGAACGCTTTATTATCTCGGTATTGTAAACTTCCAACAGGAAAAATATGATAATGCGATCGATAACTTCGAAATTCTTTTAAAGAAATATCCTTTATCAACATTTGCCAAACAATCATTAACGTCATATATTCAAAGTTATTATGAACTAAAAGAATATCAAAGGGTTATCATTCTCTGCCGGAAATTGATCAAAGATTACAAAGATTATCACGGCATTCCGGATATTATGCTGCTTATGGGCAGGTCTTATTTTGCTGCTAATATTCCTGATGAAGGGAAAAAAACTTTAAAGAAAATAATGAATGAATATTCCGATCGGGATATTCGCTGGAAAGCATTGGAATTAAAAATTGAGATACTGGAAAAAGAAAAAGGACCCGCTTCTGCAGCAGAAGAATTATCAAAGAATCTGGAAGGAAACATTCCCCGCAGCTACGAGGAAATTTTGCGTAATAAATTGGCAGAATATTATTTTATACTGAATAAATATGAAAAAGCTTATCTGGAAACAGGAAAGCTTGTAAAGAAGTTCGATAGTTCTCTGAACCTCGATAAATATATTATTCGTTATTCTTTCTGCCAGTTGCAATTACACAAGTATGAAGAGCTTGTTACAGATTATTCAGAGTATAAGAAGGTTTTCAAAAAGAGTTCTTTGAAAGCAAAATATATGCTTCATTTGGCAAAATCACAATATTACCTGAAGAATTTCTTTGAAGCAGAAAGTATCATAAAAAATATTCTGTCTTTCTCGAAAGATGAGAAAGTAAATTATGAAAGCAATTTGCTGAAAGCAAATATACGTCTGGATACGGGTAAGCTGAGTGCTGCAATAAATTCCCTTCAAAAATTGATCGAGAATAAATATGCAGATAAAGATGAACTTTGGTATAAAATCGGGAATATCTATTTTGACCAGTTCCGAAATTATTCCAAAGCAATAAAATATTACCAGAGGATCGTAACAGGTTATTCCTCTCCGGAATATCAGCAGAAAGCTTCTTATAAAATAGCTCTCTGTTTCGAAAAGCTGGGAAAATTCAACGAAGCCGTTTCCGAACTGGAACAAATAAACCTGGATGATGTAGATGATCTTTTCATCCGTCTTAAAATATCAGAAAAAAAACAATATCTGAAGAAATTCAAACAGCAGAATTATGAAATTGCATTTAACAGGTTATTGGATTCTCTTGTAAAATTTACGGAAGATAATAACAGGGATCTTTTACAGGAAGAATTATTTAATATCCTTGTCTGCGATCTGAAAGAATATGAAAGAACAATTAACCTGCTGGAAGGCGAGAACGAACCTGAAGATATTTATCAAAAAGCAAAATTGTATCTGATACTTATAGAGAAACTGCAAGCCGAATCGAAAGAAAACAAAGCGAACGAATATCTGGTCAAGGTGGGAGGATTGATCTCCAAACTTGATAAAACCAAAAATATCGAATGGATCACGGAACTCGATCTTATGCGTGAACTTATTTCAAAAGAAAAAATTGAACAGACAACGATCGGTAAAATGGAAACATTTATTAAAAAATATCCGAATTCATCTGCTCTTAATGAGTTTATTCTAAACATTGCAGATTTTTATAAAGCACAGAATAATATGAAGAAAGCTGCGGTGTATTATGAGAAATTAATGAATGACAGCCAGATAAGCGATGAGGATTATTTTAGCGCAAAGATCTTTCTGGCAGAATATTATTATAGTGCAGATGATGATGATAAGGCTTTGCAGAATTACAGGATCGCAGATTCCGGAATAGATCTTGATCATCCGGAGATATTCTTTCATTACTCCGTGGTTCTTAATGAATCCGGGAATGCCGAAGAAGCAAAAGATAAATTGGCATTCCTCTTGAACAATGTGGAGTATTATGATGGATTCGGAACAGTAGTAAAATACTTTGCAGAAATATTAAGAAATTCCGGTAAACACGTCGACGCTGTTAAATATCAGCTTCTTATTCCGCAGGATAAAAGATCAGATGAATATTACATTTTGCTTGCAGATGATTACCTTGCAATAAATGAAAAGGAAAATGCGAAAGAATCTTTAATGTACATCATCGATAAGAATAACGAAGTTTTGGGGAAATTAGGGATGCTGCAGTTCGAGACAAATGACCTGGAAATGGCAGAATATACTTATAATGAACTTCTTAAGAAAAATAAGAATGATCTGAAAAACTATGAAATGTCAGGTCGTATAGCTTTCATCCGGGAAGATTTTCTGGATGCGGCAAATAATTATAAACAGATCAATGAAAAACTGGGAAATAATTTTACAGGTTATGAAAATATTTCGCAGGTTGCAAAAGAATATATCGTCTCTTTATACCGGATAGAGAACCGTCCGAAAGCGGAAACCCTGACTTCCAAATTCAAAAAATTATTCACGGCAAAAGAAATAAATGAGATCGAACTGAACAGGGCGATTTATCATATCAAATTGAATAAGAAAAAAGCAGAGAGTATTTTTTCTAAACTTGTAAAAGGTAAAAATGTAACGAATAATTCGAGGATAAAAGCATATTTCTGGCGTGGCGTGGTGCGATTGGAGCTTAAAAAAACAGAAGAAGCTGAATCCGATTTTGAGACAGTTGCAAATTCTATCGATGAAGACCTCAGTATGCAGGCTCACCTGAAACTTGGAACCATAAATTTTTCCAACGAAAAATATAAAGAAGCATTAAATCATTATTTCCTGGTTATAGAAAAAGATAAAGATGGAAAAGTTGCTTTTGATGCTGCCCGTAACTTTGCTTTCGTGTGTAAAACTATCGAAGAATGGCAGAAAGCCGTAGCTGCTTATCAGATCATCCTGGATCGTTGGGGAGATGCAGAACTGGAAGGTGAAACGCTCTTCGATATTGCGTTTTGTCATTATCGTGATAAGAAGTATGATAATGCGATAGAAGCGTTTTCCAATGCTATCCCGAAATTAAATAGTAGAGAATTAAAAGCAGAAGCTCAATACTGGATCGGAGAATCATATTTTGGCTTGGAAGATCATGAAACTGCTGTTGCGGAATTTCTGAAAGTAGGTTATAATTATAGTGAATTCACTCAATGGGCAGCTTCCGCAGAACTTAAAGCGGGAGAAGCATACCAGAGTCTGAAAAAAATCGAAAAAGCACGACGCATTTACGAACGTATAATCGAAAAATATGGCAAGTTCAGCCAGTGGGGAACTGAAGCTGTAAAGAGATTGGAAAATTTATAATACTTTCGACTCGTAAGTGTAGAAAACCTTGAAAAAGTTTATAAGCAAGACACTCTCTGATAAACTTATTCAAGGTTAAGGTTCTGGGTACTTTACGTCTTTTTCTTTCACAAATTCTTGTTGGAAAAGTCGGAAAGTTAGAAAGCTGAAAGAAACTTTACCAAATTTAGTTGAGAGGATTTCGAAGAAAGAAGTTTGGGAAAGTAATAGGGTTTTCATCCTTTCCGAATCTTCTTTCATCAGAGAACTTGAAAGAAAGTTTCGGAAGGTGGGCAGCTTTGCTGTTCGGATGAGGTATTATCTTTCAGCGGCATCTTATATTCCCTCTATTTGAGCAAAGCGGTAAAGAGAGGGACAGTAGGGTGAGTTAAAAGAAAACCGTTGAAAAGGTTCAGCAGGAAGAGAAATAACCTTCGGAATGGTTGTGAAGCTTTTTACTATTTCTTGACCTTCCGAATGGTTAGATAATTTTTTAACCATTGAAAAGGTTCAGCAGGAAGAAAATACTTATAAACCTTTTCAAGGTAAAGGAAATTAATGCAATTAGCAGTTGATCTTCATTCCCATTCCGGTTATGCAGGTGGTGTGGGGCAGATAGAGTTATCAGATGTTTCCCGTGCAATGAAGCTGAAAGGCATCGATGTTTTCGGCACCGGAGACTGCCTTTTTCCGCCGAGAACAGAAGAATTGAGAAAACAGCTTACAGAAGTTGCTTCCGGCTTGTTTTCACTTACGGATGATTCCAGCAAATTCCTGCTTCAAACAGAAGTAATATTTTCTACAAAATTAGCTCATAAAAAGAACAAAACCATTGCACATCACCTGGTATTTTTTCCGGATTATACTTCGATATATAAGATGCAGAAGCTGATGAAAAAATGGGGAATGAAGAATACTATCGGCAGACCTTTCATTACGAGTGATTCTCAAATCGAATTGAAAGATCAGCTTTTTGCAGTCCAGTCCATCCATCCGCTTATCGAGATCGTACCGGCACATATCATGACGCCGGACGGAATCTTTGGAAGTAAAAATGATCTTGATGAACTGATAGAATTTTATGGCAGCTTTCTTCCCAATATCCGCATGATCGAAACCGGTCTCAGTGCAGACCCGGCAATGCTGGAAAAAATTCCAGACCTGGAAAAACTTACATTTATTTCAAACAGTGATTGTCACAGCTCTGCACTTAACCGTATCGGCAGAGAGTTTACGATGATAGACGTTGAAAATGCAGATTACCCCGGGATCATAGATTCTCTGCGAAAAAACAAGGTTTCACTCACTGCAGAATTCAATCCTGCAGAAGGAAGATATTTTCTAACCGGTCATAGGGCAGAGAGAAAAGACCATGCGCAAAATGTGATTTTCGGAGAAAACATTCCGGTTGGTCTGATATGTCCCGAATGCGGCAGGAAAATGCTCCTCGGCGTTCATCAAAGATGCAAGCAACTTCAAGATATAAACTGTAAACCCATCCACAGAAAATTCATGCATCTTGTCCCATTGGTAGAAGTTATAGCCGCTTCGATGGGCATAAAAAGTGTTACTTCCAAAAAAGTGGTTCAAACATTTGAAACGATAATGAATATCTTCCCTTCCGAAATTGCTCTCTGGCAGTCAGATAGGCTGGAAGTTCTACTTGACAAATGCATTCCCCAAAAAACTATCAACCGGATTCTTGCCGTTCAAAGCGGTGATTTCAGGTTTGACCCGCCCGGATTTGACGGGATTTATGGGAAACTAAAGATAGGAGTATTTTAATGGATACGAAAATATTGAACAGGCGCAGAGAAAAATTGGCAAAGCAATTAAATAATAATGAGATCACTATTGTTTTCGCTGCTTCTCCACCGGAATATCCACGCTATTTTTTACAAAACAATAATTTCCTGTATTTAACAGGATTGGAAATCCCAAATGCTATCTTGATATTAAGTAAGGAAAAAGAAAAAAATGTCTGTATGCTTTTTATCGAACGTGGAATTCCCGAACGAGAAGTTTGGGAAGGGAAAAAGATGACAACCGAAGAATCAAAGCAAATTAGTGGAATTGAAAAAATATTGTATTTAGACGAATTTGATAGAATTATCAGTTTTGCTTTATTGAATAAAAAAAAATGTTTTATAAATGGTATTCAGACATCCCTGAATTCAGTTTTAAATAAGCAGCAGAATTTCATTAAGCAGGTCAGAGATAAATTTCCTAAACTGCTGTTTGATGACATATCGGAAATAATACTCCCGCTCAGAACGGTCAAAAATGGATGGGAAATAAAGCAGCTTCAGAAAGCTATCGATATTACCGGAACTGGAATTAAAAGCATCATAAAAAAAGCAAAACCCGGCATGATGGAATATGAACTGGAAGCGATCCTGCAATATGAGATCACACGTAAGGGACTTCGGCATATGGGTTTTAAACCAATTATTGCATCCGGCGGTAATGCAGCAACTCTTCATTATGAACAGAATAATTCCAGTATTGGAAAGAACGATCTTGTTCTTCTGGATGTGGGTGCAGCCTGCAATAATTACTGTGCCGATATTTCACGGACTTTTCCTGTTTCGGGAAAATTCACAAAACGCCAGAAAGCAGTTTATAAAGAGGTTCTGGATGTAAATAAAACTATCATTCAAATGGTTAAGCCCGGTGTGAGTTTGCCCGATCTGAATAAAAAAACTATCGAACTTATCTCCAACTCACTACTCCGATTAAAGCTTATCAAAGATAAAAAAGATTATAAAAAATATTATATGCATAGTGTCAGTCACCATCTTGGAATGGATGCTCATGATATTGGTAAAAGGGATTCTGTCCTGGAAGCAGGAAACGTCATCACCGTGGAACCGGGAATTTACATTCCGGAAGAAAAGATCGGAGTGCGCATCGAAGATGATATTCTGGTAACAAAAGATGGATATAAGAATCTTTCTAAAAAAATTCCCAAAGAAATAGAAGAACTGGAAATTTGAGAGAATCAGGATTATGGATTCCCACTTCCGTGGGAATGACAAGGAAAAAGTGAGAATGACAAAAAAACAAAATTGTCATTCCCAACCAAATGCACTGTCATTCCCAACTCCGATTGGGAATCTGCTTTTTCAGTATTATGGATTTCCACTTTTGTGGGAATGACAGGGGAAAAGCAAGAATGGCAGGGAAAAAACACTTAGCGATGCTTCGCCTGCCCCGTAAGGAACTTGCGATTGTATCGGGGTGCTCTTAGTGGCTAAAGAGGTAGTAAAATGAAAAAAGCAATTTATCCGGGAACGTTCGATCCCATAACGAACGGTCATATCGATGTCCTGAAAAAAGCAGCGAACGTATTCGATGAAGTTATCCTTGCAGTTGCCGATAATACTATAAAGAAGACGATTTTCAACCTGGATGAAAGAGTGCGGCTTTGTAAAGAAGCGTTAACGGAATTTCCATGGATCAAAGTTATGAAGTCTGACGGGCTGGTAGTAGATTTTGCCAGGAAGATCGGGGCGGTGGCGATGATACGCGGCTTGCGGGCAGTTTCCGATTTTGAATATGAACTTTCACTTGCTTTGATGAACAAGAAATTGAATTCGGAAGTTCATACTGTATTCTTTGTCCCGGATAACGAATATCTGTACCTGAGTTCAACGATGATACGTCAGGTTGTTTCACTGGGTGGTAATATCAGGGATTTGATCCCTGTGTGTGTGGAGAAAGCATTAAAAACAAAAAAAATATAATAGGAGTAGAAATGCAGAAGCAAAAGAAATTAAATATCAAATTAGATGAAAAAATAGGGGAAGGTGTTTATTCAAATTTTTTTATGATAACAAATTCACCTTCGGAGTTCGTTATCGATTTCGGCAGGATTGTTCCCGGTTTGCCAAGTGCAAAAATATATAGTAGAATATTTACGACTCCTCAACATGCAAAACAGTTTCTTAATATTCTTAAACAGAATATAGAAAACTTTGAAGACAAAAATGGAGAGATAAATCTGCCGGGTAAACCAGAGGAAAAAAATATCGGGTTTAAGAGCTCTGGACAAAATTCTTGACTGATGATGAGCATAAATAGTTTTTGATTTTTCTTGAATTTATTGATAACTAAGGAAAATAGAAGGAGTCGTTAAATAATGAAGAACAAGAAATTTCGCGGGTTGATTATTGTTGTTGTTCTGCTTGTTACAGCATATTTCTTTGCCCCGCTGGTTATTCCGAACTTGCCTTCATTCTGGACAAGTAAACGTTTGAAATTGGGCTTGGACTTGCAGGGTGGATCGCAAATACAACTGGAAGTTGATTATTCAAAACTCAAACTTTCTGAAAAGGAGAAGGAAGATGCTGTGAAAACTGCACTGGAGATCATCAGAAACCGTATCGACCAGTTCGGAGTTGCAGAACCTTCTCTGCAGAGAGTTGGAAATACAAACAGGATAATCATTCAGCTTCCCGGACTAAAAGACCCGGGTAGAGCAAAAGAACTTATCGGTAAAACTGCAATGCTGGAATTCAAGCTTGTAGCTTCTACAGAGCAGTTCAAGGAAACATACGAAAGCCTGGATAAATATCTTCAGGAAAACCTGGAAAAATATGATTTCCTGGAAGAATTTGCGGACATAGAAGAAGATGAAGAAGTTGTGGATATCCTCGAAACAGAAGAAGTTGACGATGAAGAAGAATTTGAAAGTGAAATGAGAATCTTCACCGATCTCACAACTTCCGAAGAAGGATACCCGATGGTTATAGATTACAAGAATATTCCTATCCTCAAAAAACTTCTTAAAGATAATAATTTTTTAAAGAACGTTCCGGAAGGTTTGCAGGTAGCTATCGAAAAAGAAAATAAAAATGATCTATATGGACCACGAAGGGTTTTCATTCTTCACAAACGTGCAGAGATCACAGGAAAGTATCTTGAAAACGCACAAACAAAGATCGGGCAAGGTTACGCTCCCAAAGATCAAGGTCCTTACATCGCCCTGAAATTTAATAAAACAGGTGCAAGAAAATTTAAAACAATAACAGGACAGAACATAGATAAGAAACTTGCTATCCTTTTGGATAACGTTGTTTATATGGACCCGATAATTCAATCGAGAATACCAAATGGTGAAGCTCGAATAACAGGTCAGTTCACAATTGAAGAAACTCATGATATGGTGATAGTTCTTAATGCCGGTAGTCTTCCGGCTCCTGTTGAGATCATCGAAGAAAGAACAGTTGGACCAACTCTTGGTTCTGATAGTATAAAAGCAGGTATTCTGGCTGCTATTATCGGAATGATTGCAGTTGTTCTCTTTATGATAGTTTATTATGGATTTTCCGGTTTCATTGCAGATATTGCTGTTCTGGTTAACATTGGTTTTATTGTCGCAATAATGACTATGCTGGAAGGAACACTTACAATGCCCGGTATTGCAGGTATGATCCTGACCATTGGTATGGCAGTGGATGCGAATGTGATCATCTTTGAGAGAATAAGAGAAAACCTGAAACTTGGAAAGACAGTACGAACTGCTGTGGACGGTGGTTTCTCCAGAGCACTGGTCACTATCCTGGATGCAAATATCACCACTCTTATTACAGCTCTGGTTCTATATCAATTTGGAACAGGTCCGATAAGAGGTTTTGCCGTTACTCTTTCGATTGGTATTGTTGGATCGATGTTTGCTTCGATCATATTGGCAAAAGCGATATTTGATGGATTCATCACGAATACAGCTCGTGAAAAATTGAGTATTTAGGGGGATCGATGAGATTTTTTGGAGAAACAAAAATAGATTTTATTAAAAAAAGAAAACTCGCTTTTATGATTTCAATATTTGTGATAATTGCAGGATTCGTCTCTTTAGGAATCAATAAAGGGCCAAAATACGGCATCGATTTCACAGGTGGAGTTTCTTTGGAATTAGACCTGACACCTGTAAATGAAAATGGAAAAACTGTCGAGATTCAGAAGATAAGAGATATACTTGCCGAAGAAGGTTTTGAAAGTACGGAAATACAGGAAATCAAAGATGCCGGAGGACGCAGTCTGGTTCTTATCAAAACACAGACTATCAGTAGTGTCGGAGAAAAAGCAAGTAACTTAATAGTTGAAACTATTAAAAAGCATTTTCCGGAAAACGTAAATCCGGAAACATTGATAAGACTGCAGGAAGAAGTGGGTCCTCGAATTGGGGGAGAATTAAAAGAAAAAGCATTCCTTGCGATTTTCTGGGCTCTTCTCGGTATAATTATTTATATTTGGTGGCGGTTTGAATTTACTTTTGGTCTCACCGCAGTTGCTGCTCTTTTTCATGATATTCTGATAACTATCGGGATACTATCTATCATGGGAACAGAAATTAACCTTACTATCGTTGCCGCACTTCTAATGATCGTTGGTTATTCTTTGAACGATACGATCGTTGTTTTCGATAGAATTCGTGAAGACCTGAAAATTTTCAGGAGAGAATCATACGAAAGTGTTATTAATCATAGTATTAATGAAACTCTCAGCAGGACGATCATTACTTCTCTTACAACATTTGTGGTAGTATTAAGTCTGTATATTTTCGGTGGATCAGTTATCCATGATTTTGCTTTTGCTATGCTTATCGGAGTAGTTGTAGGAACATATTCATCTATCTTTATTGCAAGTCCGCTCATGGTGGAACATTTTAATAGAAGACAGAAAAGAGTGGGTACAAAGAAAACAGGTAGAAGATAATAAAAATTATATTAATAACAAAGCTGTTCGATTTTTCGAGCAGCTTTTTTTTATTATCAATAACCTGCCCGTTTACGGGTAGGACAAAATGATCTAAAAAATATCGATAAACTGTTTATGGCTTTGCATTTAAATGACATTTTTAGGAAGGACGTAAACGTCCTAAACAGTTTTTTTATATTCCTTTCAGCCTATGCGTAAAGAGGCTGTGTGAAAAACAAAAATCGAGTTTATATAGATTTGAGAGTTTATGCTGACTTGATGATGAAAAATTCCAAGGAAATATCAAATTCCTGAAAAAATCAAATATAGAACTAATAAGCTTAACTTT
>JAUVLE010000167.1 GCA_030595905.1 Candidatus Cloacimonadota bacterium
AGGAGTGATTATGCCACATACAATTTCTTTAAGACTTAAAGACGGTATTTTTGAAAAACTGGACGAGCTTAGCAATGAACTCGACAGATCAAAATCTTACATCGTCAAAAAAGCTTTAGACCAGTATTTTGATAGCTATGCTAATTACCAGATTGCTTTAGACAGATTTAGAGATAAAGATGATAAGATCATCTCTGCAAATGAAATGAGGAGCAGGCTTGGTTTATAAAATATCTTACAAATCCTCTATTGAAAAAGATTTCCGGAAGATAGACAGATCACAAACCATTCGCATCCTCAATAAGATTGAAAATGATCTGGCACACAATCCAGGTAAAGATAAAGAACTTAGTGGAACATTCAAAGATCTTTATTCTTATCGGGTTGGAAATTACAGGATTATTTACACGATCCTGCATAAAATAGAAACCATATTGATCTTAAGGGTTGGACATAGAAAAGAAATTTATACAAGTAAGTAACACAAGTTGGTAATTTGTATAAAGCTCACTTATGTGAGGTTTATTATAAAAAATATAGGAAAATTATGAATATCCTTAAATTACTTAAGCGAGATGATAAGTGGTATCTCGGAGGTGGAGATTTACTTGTTTTCACACCGCTTTTTCCGCAGTGGCTGCACATTCCCGGATTATGGGATGAAGCTCATTTTTATAACATTCCGCTAAAACCGCTTTATACAATTACATTTCTCTCAAAAGACGGAAAAGAACTAAAACCAAAACTTTTCGATACAATATGGGATCCTTCCAAATTAATAAGAAGATTCGCTCTAACAAACGATCTCACACTCACCGAAACCGATGTGCTGTTGCCTAATGACTCGCTTTCCACAACTCTACATTTTGAGGGGAAAAGTCAGGAAATCGATGTGATATTATGGACAGCACAAGTAAACGATCAAAACGAAAATACTCTTTCTTTTTTCAAAGAAGAGAACGGATTCCTTATTAATCGTGAAGTAAAACTCAGGAAAAAGCATCCGTTCAATATCTCATTATTCTATGAAATGGGACATTCATCTTATTCAATAAATCTTTCTGAATTTACGGCAAATCAACCCAAATTTGAATACACCCCGTTTTACGAAAAATTCGTTGGAAAGCTTCCCGATGAAATTCATAATAAAGGGATAAACTCTGACGGATTGCTTTATTTTGGACTTCATAAACATCTGAAAATTATAGAAAATTCAGAAATAAAGATTTTTCTTTCGGTTTCAAAAACTTACGAAAAAACAAAAGAAAATTTTAGTGAATCCTTCAATACTATTAATCCAATAAAAGAAAGTGAAAGGAACTGGCAAAAATTTTTCGATTCAGTTCCGCATTTTGAATGTTCCGATAAATTCATTGAAAAATACTATTGGTATCGTTGGTTTGAACTTCGGCTTTTTATGATGAAAGATTCCTACTCTTATCCCTGCGTTTGCGAAGGACCTGCTTATTTCCGAATGCCGATTTCCTATTCTGCTCAATGCCACATGCTGGAAACACGCTGGATGAATAGCTCCAAAGTTGCAGAAGGCAGCTTCCTGAACTTTGTTGAAAACCAGAACCAAAACGGCAGTTATCCCGGGAACCTGTATCCAATTGATATTGATAGAAAGAGCTTTTATCATGCGGATTTCGGAACCGGCATAATGGAAATTTACAAAGTTCATCCCGACGTTGATTTCCTACAAAAAATCTATCCGTCTCTCATAAAATATGCAGAATTTTTTGATAGAGAACGCGATCCTGAACACAGCTATCTTTATGATGTAATCGACCAGATGGAAACCGGGCAGGAATTTATGACGCGTTATACAAGTGTGGATAAAAAAGCAGATATGCAAATGGAATCCGGCGGAATCAGACTGAAAGGAGTGGATGCGACTTGTTACCAGTATGGAATTCGTAAAGCACTATCTTTTATTGCGGATAAATTAGGGAAAAATGATGAAGCAACAAAATGGAAAGAAGAAGCTTTAAATATTAAAAAGGCTATTCTGAAATATATGTGGGATGAAGATGAGGAAATGTTCTTCGATGTGAATCCAAAGAATTGGCAGCGAACGAACATCAAAGCTGCGGTCTGTTTCTATCCATATATGAGCGATATTGCAGATAAATCTCACCTGAATGGACTAAAGAAGCATCTCTTTAACAAAGAAGAATTCTGGACTTCATACCCGATTCCGGCAACCGCTTTGAATGAACAGCTTTCAAGTTCTTATGGTGAGTGGAAAGATAAAAGAATGAACTGTCCTTGGAACGGAAGAACTTGGCCAATGACCAATTCCCACATTGCAGAAGCTCTGGTAAATGTTGCTTCCAAACATGATGAAAACTTGAAAGAAAAAGCGGGTTGGTTCATCAAAAGAACTATTGAAATGATGTTCTCAGGTGGTGATCTGAAATATCCAAACACATACGAGCATTATAATCCGTATTCCGGTAAACCCTGTTTTTATCGTGGTGTAAACGACTATCAGCATTCCTGGATAGTTGATTTGATCATAAAATATATTTGCGGATTTCAACCGCAACTCGATGGTACATTGATCATAGATCCACTTCCTCTCGGCTTGAAATATTTCAAAATTGACAAGATTCCCTATAAAAAATATAAAGTAAAAGTCGAATTGGAAGAAAATCAATTCCGGGTTTATATCGATGGTGCTTTGAAGAAAGAAAGTAGAATTGGAAATGCTGTAATAGTGATGGGTGAAGGAAAAATACTAAGAAAATAAAATAATAGCTCACAGATGAACACGGAAAAGCACGGATAGAAAAGTCTTTAGATTAAATTTGCTCAGTTTTATAATCCGTTTAATCCGTGAAGATCCATGAGCCAAAAAGGAATTAAAAATGAAATTTAGATTTGCTGTTATTTTACTGTTTGTGATTCTTCTTGTTAATTGTTCCAAAATTGCAGATTCCACAAAAAATATCGATGAATTATTCGATAATTATTTCAGTGAAGTTATCAGGCGAAATCCCGAAACTGCTACTCAACTTGGTCTTACCGAAGAAATGGGATTTACGATAGAGAAAGACAAACTTTCCGATACTTCAATAAAAGCAGTTGATGAAGAATTTGTTTTAGTAAAAAAATATTACAAACTCCTAAAAAAATATGACCCGGAGAAGCTTACAAAAGATCAAAAGATATCAGCAGCTATCTTCAAAATCTATCTCGAAAATATCATTGAATCGGAGAGATTCCGTTATCACTGGTATCAACTGAATCCCAATTTCGGAATTCATTATTTTCTTATTAACCTGATGACTGAATATCATAATATTGAATCGCTTAAAGATGCTGAAGATTACATTTCAAGGTTAAATCAATTCCCTCAAAGAGTCGACCACCTTTTTGAAGATTTAGAAAAGAAAGAAAAATTGGGCATAATGCCGCCTCCTCACCTTATTGAACGCTTTTCTGAAATTTTAAGTGAATCTATTTCACCCGAACCTCTTAAGAATGTATATTTCACCAGCTTTGTAAAAAAAATTGAGAATCTTGACTGTATCGATAAAGAAACCGCAGAAGCACTGTATCTGAAAGTTCTAATGGCAATTGATACTTGCGTATATCCATCATATCAAAAGTTGATCGATCATTGCCAAGAAATGAGCAACTCTGCAAATGATGATGCAGGTGTTTGGAAGCTTCCGGAAGGAGATGAATACTATAAATACTGTTTAAAAAATCACACAACCACAAACCTAACTCCCGAAGAAATCCATCAGATAGGTTTAAAGGAAGTGGATAGAATACAGAAGATAATGCTGGAACTTTTTGCAAACCTTGGCTTTACAAAAGGCGATACATTCGGGGAAATAGAAGGTGAATATTGGAATTCGCTCGATAAAGCAGATAGACGTTTCTTCTACTCACGAACAGAAGAAAGCAAGGAACAGGCACTCCAGGACTATAATAACATCTTAGAAAAGACAAAGGATAAGCTTCCCGAACTATTCTCTCTGATCCCAAAAACCCCGATTATTGTGAAACGTATTCCCGGATTTCAGGAAAGTTTTTCCGGACAGCATTATAAAGCAGCACCTTTGGACGGAAGCAGACCGGCAGCTTTTTATACAAACCTGTCGTGGCTTCCTTTCAAACCCGGTATGCAGACTCTTCTATATCATGAAACCATTCCCGGACATCACCTGCAGATCGCAATTGCCCAGGAAAGCGATAATGTTCATATCTTCAGGCAACTTACTTTCTTCACGGGATATATCGAAGGTTGGGCATTGTATGCAGAAAAACTGGGATATGAGAGAGAATGGTACGAAGATACCTATTCCGTTATCGGATATTTGAATTCCGAACTTTTCAGAGCAGTCAGGTTGGTTGTAGATACAGGAATACATTATAAGAAATGGACTCGTGAGCAGGCTTATGAATACATGAAAGAAAATCTTGGCTGGGGTTCTTATGGAGAGATCGACAGGTATATTCTCTGGCCCGGACAGGCATGTGCATATAAAGTTGGAGAACTTAAAATACTGGAATTACGGGAAAAAGCAAAAAATAAACTGAAAAATAAATTCGATCTCAAAGAATTTCATAAAGTTATCCTTGAAAATGGTGCTGTACCACTGTATCTTCTGGAAGAGATCGTAGATGAATATATTGAGGTTAACTGTAATTCAAACTAGATGAAAAAAATTAAGAATTAAATACAAAGGCAAAGAGGATGCCAGTCTTCTCCGGCAACTGCCGGATACGCTGAACAGGCAGAGAGCACATAGGAAATTAACATCTTTGTTCTTGGTGTCTTTGTGGTAAAAAATTAGGCTTCGTTCCGATAAATTGGAGCTTCGCCCGAATAAAAAGGAGGAAAAAATGAAATTTTCTGTAATATTTGTAATTCTTTGTTTATGGTTCGGTGCTCTTTATGGACAGGCAATTATAATAGATCATAATTGTACTGATATTACTCAAATCCCTCAAGCAGCAATTGAACAAGCCAAAGATTCCCTTCATATTGCTTACGGGCATACATCCCATGGCAGCCAATTGACAACTGGTATGTCGGGATTGGTTGGTTTCGCCAATGGCGGCGGACTCGGGCTTTTGCTTCCCACGGATATATTTGCATGGAATAATGGAGGAAGCGGTGGTGCATTGGATCTTCATGATTATGCTATGGGTGGAGATTGTGGTTATTACCCGCAGTGGTATAATAACACCGTAAACTACCTGGATGATCCTTCCCATTCGGATGTAAATGTGATCATCTGGTCATGGTGTGGTCAGGTGGATAATAAGTATGCTGCCGGAACGTTGGATAGTGAATACCTGACTCCTATGACACTACTGGAATCTACCTATCCGAATGTAGCATTCGTTTACATGACCGGTCATGTAGATCATTGGGATGACGCAAACAACAAAGCCGCAAACCAGATGGTTCGGGATTATTGCATAAACAACAGTAAAGTCCTTTATGATTTTGCAGCTATCGAAAGTTACGATCCTGACGGAACGTTTTTCGAGTTTCCTCATGATAACTGCAATTATTATGAATCTGTATCCGGACCTCTATTGGGCAATTGGGCTACCGAATGGCAAAATTCTCACACTGTGAATGTTGACTGGTACGACTGCGGTTCGGCGCACAGTGAACCCCTGAATGCAAACCGCAAAGCCTATGCAGCCTGGTGGTTATGGGCAATGCTTGCCGGATGGAATCAGTATTTACCTGCTCCAACAAATATAACACTTTCTGTTGATTCTGATTCTGTTTATATAAACTGGAATGTAGTTGCCGGAGCATCGTCATATAAAGTGTATTCTTCCTGCAATCCATATACAGATTTCACTGAAGATATTTCCGGTTCGTTTGATGGAGAAAGCTGGAATGCGCCAATTTGGGAAGTGAAGAAATTCTATTATGTGACTGCTGTGAATTAAAATATTTTATACAAAAGAGATATAATGCATTTTCTTTAATAATGTGAGTGGAAATATTATAATTGAAGATATATTTCTGAATTGATCAATTAAGTTTTCCTTAATGGAGTATTTATATGGCTCAAATTATTGGACAAATTGATTCTTTATCAAACTTAGTGCAAAAATTGAATGAGAATGAAATTATAAATTTTTATTCATTAGATGATATCCTCTCATTCAAAAATGAATTTCCTAATATGATAAATAAAAATAAAGCAGAAATTGAAAAAACAATTTTATCAGAAATTGGACAATTAAAGCAGGATATTAATAATTTAAGTTTAGAGCATAAAAGCAAACTCTTAATAAGGGAAAGAGAATTACTTAGGGAAAAGAATGAAATTGACTCTTTAATAGATCATTATTCACAAAATCCTAAAGATATCTTTGAGAAAATATATTATTTATATAAGAGATATTTACTGAAAATAAGAAGATTTATACTATTTAATTATTTCGAAACAGTAAAAAACCTTCCTTATTTATTTATTGGAAAGAAAATTGTTTTTAAAAAAAATAGATTTCAATACTTAGAACAAAATATTAATAGCATCGTAGAAGAACAAAGTAAT
>JAUVLE010000217.1 GCA_030595905.1 Candidatus Cloacimonadota bacterium
AAGAGAATTTTTCACCTGGAGATACCGTTTATGTATCGATCGATGCTTGCGACCTGGCAGTACCTCCTCACGTAATGGGAACTTTCAGTTATTCATTCCAGTGTGTTTATACAGATATTTATCCGCCATTTCTGTGGGAACCTTCCCCGCCGGATGGAGCTGTAGGTGTAGCTGTCGATACATCGATAAGTTTTTATATCCTGGATAATGAGAGCGGTGTTGATTCTACTTCTATTGTCTTTAAAGTAAATGATGATATCATCCAGGACTACGATATCGAGGAAGTAACGATCCTCGGTGGAGCTGGATTTAAAATAGACTATGACCCACCGGATTTTTTCGATTTTGAAGAAATCGTTACTGTAAGTGTTTCTGCACAGGATCTGGCAATCGTTCCTAATACTATGCCGGAAACTTTTTTCACATTCGAATGTGAAGAAAATCAACCGCCATCCATTGCACTTCCGGATAGCTTAACCTTTGAAGAAGATGGAACACTGATAGAAAATTTCAGTCCGTACATAACAGACCCTGAAAATGATATTCCGATATTAGAAACTACAATTACAACAAATATTATCGTAACGATCGATGGATATATGGTTACGTTCCGGGCAGACGAAAACTGGTTTGGAACAGAACAAGTCACTTTTGTCATTAAAAACGATGACGGACAGATACTGGCATTCGATATTACAGACATTGTTGTAACTCCGGTCAATGACCCACCCATTTTTAATCTCGATGAACTACCGGATTTCTTATTTTTTGAAGAAAATAAAACTCTCCTGTTCGATATTGGAGAATACACTTTCGATCCTGAACAGCAGCTTTCCGAATTAACTCTTTCAATTGCCGGCAATACAAATATCGAGACCAATATATCCGGGCTTGAAGTTCTCCTTTCTGCTCCGGCAAACTGGACGGGTTCCGAAGTTCTGAACTTTACTGTAGAAGATAACCAGACCAGGTTATCTTCCTGTGTGGAAATCACCATCACCGTAACACCGGAAGCGCCGGAAGAAAAAGTGAAAATAGAACCTCACACACTTACCTGGAACGATCCGATGTGTATGCTTACCATTTACACACAGGAAGATATAGATAAGATCAAATGCAAAATATTTAACAAGCGCGGAAAACTTATCAGAGAATTAGATGTAGAAAGTTTTGGTAACAACAAAATTGCCCAATGGGATAAAAAAGATTCTAATTCAAATGAAGTAAGCGGTGGTTTTTACATTTATCAGGTAAAGATAAAAAATAGAACTTTTCAGGGAAGCATAATTATTGCAAGGTAGAAAAATGAAAAATAAATTATTAATAATTCTATTTTTAATTCCGATCTTGTGTTTTTCTTATGATTTTGATATGGGTGGAATTAGAAACGCAGCCCTTGGCGGAACCGGGATCAGTTCATCAGAAGATGCATCCGCAGCAGTCTGGAATCCTTCTCTTTTGGGAAATATCAATTTCCTTCAACTTATCACGGATTCAAGACCGTATCTTATGCAGATGGATAATGATGAAATCTACCAGAATTTTACTTACGTCACGTTTCCGATAAAAAAAGTACCCGGTGCTTTTGCAGTAACAGGTGGATTATTTAATTCTGAAGCTTATGATGAAGGCAAATTCGGATTTCATTATGGCATAAAATTATTTCCGGAGAGACTATCCGGCAGACTTTCCACAGGTATAAGTTTATATGATAATTATTTGAATTACAGTGAGATAGACGAAACTAAAAACGCATTTGATCTTGATATCGGTTTTGCCTATAAACTCAATAATGAAGTTCAGTTCGGACTGGTAACAAAAAATATTACCCGAGCAAATATGGCTATTGAAGACAGCGGAGAAGATAAACTTCCTTTCATATTGGGTATTGGCTCAAATGCGAGATGGAAAAGAATAACTTTTATTGGTGATCTCAAATTTGAAAAATATTCTGATATGAATGAAATACTCTTCGGACTTGGATTTGAATATTATCTGGCAAATAATCTGCTGTTACGGGCAGGTGTGAATAATAACAATATTACCGGTGGAATGGGATTCCGGCTGTTTTCGAAGAACTGGCTCAATAAAGCAGATCAACAGGAAAAAGATATGTTCAATTTCAGCTTCCTGGAAATAGCAATAGATTATTCCTTCCAGATACCTATTTCAACTTCTAAAGAAGGTGACAGCTTTTCAATCGGAAATGGTATAAAATCTGACTTCGGAGATCATTTTTTTGGTTTAAAAATAGATTTTGGAAAAGACAAAGGTACAAGAGATCAACTGGAAGATCTATTCCCATCCAGATTCGGTTTGGACCTCGATGTTCATATCGATACTGTTTATGTGGAAAAAGTCCGAATCGATACACTTGTAAGAGAAAAAACGATTTATGATACGATCAGGATAATCGAACGTATTGCCGATAGCGACGAGCTACAGGAAAAAATAGAGGAAGAAGCAAAGAAGATACAAAAAAGCGATATTGCCAATATAAATAGAGCAACCGTTCATTTGATCGAAGCACTTAAATATTATTATTCGGAAGAATACATAAAAGCCATAGAAGAATGTGAAGAAGCAATTTATCTCGCTCCTGCTTTGTCGCTTTCATATTTGAGATTAGCTTCTATTTATTACAGGCTGGGTGATATCGAGGAAGCAATGTATCAATTAAATCGTGCAAAAAGAATCGACCCCAATAATCCCGAGATCAAGAAAATGATGGATATGCTTTCTAATTAGAATAATAAATTAAGGATCAAATATGAAAAAATATTTTATAATATGCATTTTGTTTTTATTCATAGCTTTATCTGCACAGGAATTCGAGATCGAAACGGTTAAAGAGATCGAAGCAGAAAGAGAACTTTCAGAATGGATCGAGACAATGCTCTTCCCTATCATTGGAGAGACAATTGTAATAACAAATCTTACCCTGGAATATCCCGCCAGCAGGTTGGAAGTTTATGGCTCTACCCTGGATAAACGTAAAAGCCTGCCCGGACTTCCCATAGCAAAATCCAAATCTGTAATGTCCACTATGATAGACGATCAGGAAACATATCCGACTATTATCGTAAAAAAGGAAATAACGATTTACATGAAAAAAGACATCGATGAATCGTTAGAAAATTTCATCCGGCAAAACGTGGCTTTCTGGATGCATATTAACCCGGAAAAAGGAGATAGACTGGAAATTAAAAGTATTATGGAATTCCATTCCGGCATTGCTTCAGAAAAAGAGGAAAAAAAGATCAGCGGTTCAGTTTACCTGATACTGGGAATTATCCTGCTTTTATTTTTTCTGCTTTCTCTTTTTATTCTTCGTTCCGGCATGGGAAAGATCACCTCTTCTTTACAGAACATCAATGTAACCGGATTTGAGAAAGCCCTTCGTGTAAAAGGAGATTTGCACAGTGAATCAGCGACATCTGCACAATCCGCTTCAAGCATGATGTCTTCCCCGGATAAACCATTACAGATCAGGGTAGTCGAAGACACAAAAGATGATCCGATGGATATCAGTTTCCTGGAAGAACTTTCTCTAAATAATTTCTATAAACTGATAAAAGATGAAAAGCCTGCAGATATAGCATTTATTCTTTCAAACCTGTCAGTCGGTTTTGCTCAGAATTTTTTGAATAATTACAAAGGCGATTCCAAAAACATATTGAAATCAATGCTTTCCGAAAATATAAAACCGAAAAAGGAAATTGAGAAATTGAAGAAAAACCTTCTGGGAAAATTTGCAGTAATACTCGAAGATGAAAAATTATCTTTTAATGGAAAAGATAGACTTATCGAAGTGATCAATACTCTTCCAAACGAAAGCTGTAAAAAGATACTTGCTCAGATAAATACAATAAATACAGAAACGGGAAAAAAGATACGTGAGAAAGTTTTTCTGCTTACGGATATTGTGAAATTGCAGGAAAATGAAATTGAAAACATAATGCTCAATGTTCCGCATGATCTTATTGTTTCTTTCCTGTTGAGTGTGGAAAGCGAGATCAAATATAAATTATTGAATAGTGTAACGACACGTATTGCTTCCATTCTAAAAGAAGATATGGAATTCGCGGGTCAGCTTTCTGAAGAAGAACAGGAAAAGGTAAGATTTGAAATGCTTCTTAATATACGTAAAATTCTAAATTATACAAAAGGATAAATATATGCGATTATCTGTTATATTAGGTTTTATCAGCGGTTTTGGAATTATAGTAGTTGTAATTTTCTTTAAACAGGATTCTTCCTTGTATTTGAATTGGCCTGCATTATTAATTACTCTTGGAGGTACTATTTCTGCTGTTGTGATCTATTTTTCTCCTAAAGCTCTAGCCAATGCTGTAACTTCGTTCATAGAGATTTTCCTGCACAAACAATACAAAGAAAACAAAATTGTGGATATTATTGTAGACCTTTCCAGAGAAACCCGTAAAAGTAATTTCAGAACTATTCTTGATTATGAATCAGTCAAAAGTATTCCCTTCCTTGAAAAAGGATTGATACTTATTGCTGATGGTACCGATCCTGTACACATTGAAGACATCCTTTCCAGGGATAGTAAAACAATTACCGAAAAAAATATTGTCTCCGAAAGAGTTTTCAGAATTGCAGGCAGCTTTGCTCCTATGTTCGGAATGATGGGAACTGTGATTGGTCTTATCGCCATGCTGCATAGAGTAAAAGATCCAGC
>JAUVLE010000134.1 GCA_030595905.1 Candidatus Cloacimonadota bacterium
TCAATCTCGATGAATAAAAAGAAAAGAATAAGATCAACAAAACTATCGAAGTATGATTAATGAACTCATTAACGAAACTGGCTTTATCGATAGTACGGAAATAGGATACGGAAAACCAGAGGAAGAAACTTATAATTATAATGTGAAACAATGAAATCTCAAGTGTAATTTTAGTATTTGAGAAAAACAATTTAATCAGAATTATAAGTGGTAATATTATTGCAATCAGATTCACAAAAATCCATCTTGCTCCCAGTGATGGTTCTGCCATTTTTTTCAGGTAGAGAAAGCAGATGAGAAAGAAACTGATATAAATAAGGATATTGAAGTGTTTATAAAAAATATCCTGCTCGGTTTTTTTAATCTTTTTCATAATTTCCTGCTACTTCTTTTTTGATGGATTCCCGCTTTCGCGAGAATGACCAGGAAGATAATATACCATTGTCATTCCCGATTCTTATCGGGGAGCTATTTTCTTTACATTAATTAAACCAATTTAGAATTCTTACTCATCTTCTTTACCTACCAAATAAACATACAACCGATAATAATATTCTGGATTTTTACTAGTTGTGATTTCATCCAGACCGATCTCTGATGCATTTCGTATTCTAACTGTTGAAAATAGATATTTTACATCAAATATTTTCAATTCTTCGATATTAAGATCACAATTAATTTCCGGTATATTTTGCTGAATATATTCCTGATCGTAATAGTGTTTTTCTATCCTGTCATCGAAAAGGAACAATGCCGAACCCTTATTCTGATAATAATCTTTAAGATACAGGTTTTGTTCCAATTCCGGTTTTATTATTTTATAAAAATTTTCTTTGAGTTCCACAGGATAATAGGCACTGAATGAACCGATCGTCTTAAATCCGTTATAATTTGCCACACTCGGGAAAAATCCAATGCAACCTATTCGGAATTCTTCAATATTACCATCGAGTTCTCGTTCGATTTCCTTAAATTGTTTTTCGCTCATAAATTCTTTGAATGTGGGATATTCATTATAAGCTTTAAGAGTTGATCGTGAGGAGTTTATTCCGATCTGGGAAATGATCAGAAGCAATATGAGAAAATGAGCTAACCTCTTATTCCTGAAAAATATGAAGATATAAAAGAGAGATAACCCAAAAAGTGTATACCACAGGATCGGGTTAAACACATAAATGCGGTCGAAACGAAAACCAAGACCGGTTTTATTGTAAATATTTAGAAGAGGTTGGAAGTAAAACAATCCATAAAACACAGAGGATGAGATAAGTATTGCCCAAAAAGGTAAAATCCTCTTCATCCATTTTTTATCTTTCCTTTTTAATATGAAGATCGTTGTTAGAAGGGAGAAAGGGAAAATCAGGTAAATATGAAAGCTGTGGGAAAGTTTATGGGAACCAATGAAGTGAAAGATCATAACTTTGATCGAATCAATAAAAGCAAATCCCTCAAGAGATTGAGAGCTTCGATTCGTAGGAATTCCATAAAAGAATTCATTAAGAAAAACAGGAAAATGAGTTGGTATATAACACAGGAAAAGAACTATTCCACCAATCAATAAATAGATGTTTAATTTTTTTTTGAACAGCAGGTATATGAAAAAACAAAGGATGATGAATCCAAGGAAAAAACCGGCAAAAAAGATATTAGAATAAAAAGCATAAATTATGATGATAAAAAAAGAAATTATGAAATTCCTTTTGAAAAAAAGATTAAAAAAAGCAAGTATTAAAAGTGGAATTCCGGCAATCGATAGATTACCCTGAGGCCAGAAAGGAAGAGAGATAAAAGCAAATGAGAATAGAACCAAAAAAAGATCAGGAAGTTTTTTCTTCAATAAATATATCTTCAATAGGAAGAACAATCCCAGAAATCCCAGCAGCCTGTAGAAAAATTCATTAAAAACGAATCCTCTGAAATAGCCGAATTTAAAAAATAATTTATCGAGTTTGAGATGAACCAGATGAAAGATAGTTTCCGTTCCCGGCAGAGTGTATTCTTCCACATTTTCGTTCGGGAAAAATTGAGCATTCATTTTACCATTGAATATTCCATGCATATTAAGCTGGTTCAGGTTATCGTGAATTAAAACATAAGAATTTTGACCTTTGATCAGATATGGAGAAAAATATAGAAAGAACAAAATCAATGTTAGTAATAATGGAAACAATTTTGATTTAAAGAATTTCATGATTATCCTCTATTATTCACTGTCAATCCTCCCGATAAGTCGGGAATTGGAAATCTGTTTTCTTTACATTCCCAAAGTAGTCTTCTCATTACTAAGCCCCAGCTTAGTAACTTGTTAAACTTCACACATTTCCAAGCTGGGGCTTGGAAACGAGAATTAAACTTCAAGGAATTTTTTAATACCCTTCACCACATACTCCACTTCTTCTTTTTTCATATTATAATACATCGGCAGACGAAGCAGTGTTTCACTTACTTTATTCGTTATCGGCAAATCGATATCATCATATTTTCCTTTCCAGATGGGTGCGCTATGAAGCGGGACATAATGAAAGACAGCTTGAATTCCTGCGGAGTTAAGATATTCGATCAATTCTTTTCTCTGCTTTTCGCTTTCAAGTATTATGTAGAATAGATGAGCATTGTGCTCAACATCTTTTGGAATACAGGGAAGACATTTTTCATCAAGAAAAACGGAGAGAAGTTTATAGTATAATTTCAATGATTCCAGCCGGTTTTCATTTATTCTTTTTAATTCAAGAAGCTGTGGATAAAGAAATGCTGCTTGCAATTCGGACATCAAGAAATTCGAGCTTTTTTCCAGCCATGTATATTTTTCGATTAGACCTTTTTCAAAATGGATGCGGTTTGTACCATAGTCTCGGAGAATTTCCGCCCTTTCTATCATATTTTGATTATTAATCAGAAGAGCTCCACCTTCTCCGCATTGAACATTTTTTGTTTTGTGAAAACTAATGACTGCCAGGTCTCCGAAACTTCCTGCAGGTTGATCTTTAAAACTGCTTCCTATCGACATGGCAGAATCTTCTATCAGGAATAAATGGTTCTTTTTGCAGATGGATGAAATTTTATCCATCCGGCAGATAACTCCACCGTAATGAACTGCCACGACAGCTTTAGTTTTATTGGTAATCAAAGGTTCGATCTTATTTTCATCTATATTTTTTGTGTCTTCTTTTATATCACACCAGACTATCTCTGCATCGGTACGAATGAATGGATTAGCAGTTCCGGGATGCGTAAATGATGGCATAATGATCTCATCACCGGGTTTAATATTACAAAGCAGTACACACATTTCCAACGCAGATGTGCATGATGACGTCATAATAACTTTTTCGCAGGAGGTTTCTTTTTCAATCAAGTCAGCACATTTGGATGTGAATTTTCCTTTTCCTGAAAAACGATCTTTTTCTATCGTCTGCTTCAGATATTTGATTTCGCTTTCCAGCACTAAAGGTTTATTAAAAGGGATTCTCATTTTGATTTCCTAAACCTGAACGAGTCGGATAAAAGCTCACCTGTCTTCTCCGACAGTTGCCGGATACGACACGGCAGGCAGATTTTCACGGATAAACACTGATTAAATTTCATTTTTCCCGCTTTGATCTTTTTCTCTTTGATCTTTTTCTTAATCTAACCATTCCGAAAGCTGAGAGAAGCAGGAAGTTCGATAGCTGTTCGGAAGGTCTCTTTTCTTCTTTTTGCCTTGTTAAATCTTAGTGCTTCCTTCGTGTTCTTAGTGGCTTACTCACATTCCAGATAAATTCTGATGAATTAGGACCTTCGCAGAACAGAAGGTCTAACACTGAAACATTGTGTGCAAATTCTCTCCATGGTTGATTATAAACAGGATAATTTGAGTAATCCATATATTCGAGTTTAATATTATTTCTTTTAAATATTTCGGGGTCAATGTAAGATCTTGCTGCTGGTCCGGTGATGTAATGATCTCCATTAAGTTGTTGAATGATCGAGATTATTTTTTCGTTCTTTCCTTCCATAAGTTCAAATTTTCTCGAATCTGAAAAAATCGTATCGATGCCAAGTTTCCCTGAGATTTCTTTTATTAAAATTTGATTCAGATCACTCAGATTTTCCCAGTTTTCTCTTATTAAGATACTTTGGAATAATTTAAAATATTGTTCAAAATATCTGCATTTTTTATAGTTCCTTTCCAATGCTTGCAGATGCTTTTTTCTCCAATCTGTAGAATTATCTATCTGCACTTTATTTATTTTCATAGATTGAGTTCCGTTGGTGGGAACGGTGAGCCATTGAAGACCTGCGGGAGTTTTTATCCGGTTGCGGTTTCTCCAATCTCGAATGGTGTATTGTGCAGTATCCAGGAATACAAAGTGATCTACTTTCTGAATAATATGAAAGTATCCTTTCCAGGGAATGTAATTTGATTGGAGGATAGCTATTTTTTTCATTTTTATTACCCGCTAAATACACGAAAAACACGAAAATTCTTTAACAACGAACCCGCCTATGCTTCGCTACGCCGTGGCAGGCAAGTCTAACAATAAAGAACTTTTTTTCATTTTACTTAACCACAAAGATCACAAAGAATGTAGAGATAATATTCATTCTCTTGACCTGTGAAATTCAGCTTGCTGAATATTTCACAGGGTTCAATATTCAATATTAAATTTTCAGTGTTTTCAGTGTTTTCAGTGTTAAATTTCTTCTTGTTCGTGGCTACCTCGCTTTCCTGATAAATTTTGCAGGATTTCCTGCCCATATCTCATTTTCACCAATGTTTTCCAAAAGTACGGAACCCATCCCCACAGCCGAGTTTTTGCCAATTTCCAGGTTTTCCCTGATCGTAGCATTCAAGCCGATGTGAACTCCAGCAGAGATTTTTGTAAATGAACTTGTGCAGCATTGAGCAGCAAAGTGACAATAATTCCCGATTCTGTTATTATGACCAATAGTAGCACCCACCATCACCAGGCAGCATTTCCCAAAAATAGTTCCAGAAGAAACTGATACATTCGGCATTACAACTGTTCCAGAACCAAGTTCTACATTTGGAGCAACATACGCCATCGGATGAATAAAGATTGCCAGGGAAGAATCCGGAATTTTCAAACTTTCGAAAAGCTTGATCCTATCCTGCTGTCCGTCGATCCTGTAAATAGTATTGATAAAATAAAATCCTTTTTTTATGAATTCTATCGTATCTCTTGTTTTTCCAAGAACCGGGAAGCCTTCGATCAAAGAATCTTTTTCCTGTCTGTCATTCAAATATCCGGCAAATTCCCATTCTTTGTTGCCACGTTTATTTGCGTCGATAATCGCATTTGCAATTACAGAGCCATTCCCCAATCCACCGAGAATAATTATTTTCTTACTCATTTGTTTTCTCACTTTTCGCAAAATAACTTTCAATCTCATATTCCGGCTTTCGCTTTGCCAACTGAATTTTTGTATGAGGTAAAATTCTGTCAAATGCAAGTTTGAACATTTTTTTTAAATTGTATCCACCTTTGCCCGCGTATCTTTCATCACGAGCAAGATCAACAGTAGTATATATAATTTCTGCTAGATAGAATCTGCTCAGAATGGTTCCCGTTTTATTCGGGAAAGTTTTTACTTTTTTATATGCTTCTCTTTTCAAAGCACGAAAAACTCCGATATTTGGAGGATGATGAATTTTCGTGATTGTATTGGAAATAATGAAGAATGTATTTGAAATGATTTTTTTTGCAACAGAACCTTTCCTGGAAACCCATTTTGCAACTGCCATTTGAACATCATTTTCTTCTAACGCATTCAGTAATTTTGGGATGTCTTCCGGTCTGTCCTGAAGGTCGGAATCCATTATCACTATTATATCTCCTTTTGAATATTCCAATCCGGCAGTGATCGCATTTGATTGACCAAAATTTCTCGCCAACTTCACAATCTTTATGTTCCCATCCTGTTCTTGAAGTTCTTTTAATATTTGAAAAGAACCATCTGAACTTCCATCATCTACAAAGATAATTTCATAACTTTTTTCCACCTTGGAGACAACAGATTCTAATCTTCGGTATAATTCAGGTAAAACTTCCTGGTCGTTAAAAACCGGTATGATAATAGATAATTCGATCATTTAACAACATCCCTTTTATGTATCTGTCCTGTAATGCTGATTACCCCGCCAATGAAAGCAGGCACACCTGTCAGTATCAGGAAATTCAGGATAGACACACTGAAGGCAACCGTTGGTTCAATACCAACAAGGCTATAAAAATGAACAAAAGCACCTTCACGAATCCCGAATCCACTGATGGTTACAGGTATCAAAGAGATAATTTGAATTACCGGAACAAAGGCAAGATGATAGATAATAGGAATATTTATATCCATAGCTCTGAAAAGAAGATATACATTAATAAATGTTGTGAGTTGAATTAATATCATTATTGGTAAAGCTCTTAACAGGATTTTCATGAATGGCAGCCTGGTAAGTGAGCTATGCATACCGGATAGAAATTCAAAGACCTTTCCGGCAAATCTGATCTTTTCCAAACGAAGTGAAACATAATTGTATATTCTACTATTAGTTATGATCAGTGTTATTGAAAGGATTATGATAGCTGTCAATATCAGGACGGTTCTGGCAATAGCTATTTGTGGAATATTATGAATGAACAAACTGAAAAAAATTCCGAAGAAACAAAGAAGAATGAAACCCAGTAATTTTTCTGCAATGATCGTGCTGCCGGAAGTTCCTGGCTTGTCTCTGTGTTTTTTTTCTATCAGATACATTCTGATAGCAGCAAAACCATCGGAAGAAGGCAGCATAATTCCCCAGAATATCGAGATGAAATTTATTTTGATAAGCTGTTTTAATTTCTCTGTTATTCCCGAATAAAACAGGAATATATTCCACCTTGCTGCAGAAAGGAAAGGTATCAGAACCAATGTGAAAAAGAAAGACAAGATCAGCCACGCAGGCATTGAAAGTGCGCTTGCTCTATCGAGAAGAGAGATATTGTATCTTAAAAAAATATGGAATAATAACCCGATAGAAATTATTGCCTGAATAATCGTTAATATCTTTCTTAATACTTTTGAATGGATTTTCATAATTCCTAAATAAAGAGCAGCATTCTATCCATTGATCTTCTGGTTTTGCGCATTATCTCATCCGGCAGAACTATTTCATATTTTTCTTCTGCCAGAGCACGAACAGCACATCTGAGATCAGTTTTCTTCATATCGTTACAAACCATTTTTGAACTTAGCGGAGCCAGATTCTTTTCCGGATAGCGATATTTTAACTGGTAATAAAGCCCGATCTCCGTTCCGATGATTACTCTGTCATTATCTTTCACGAAATCTATCATCTGGCTGGTGGAACAGACAAAGTCAGCTTCTTTACAAACTTCCAGTCTGCATTCCGGATGAACAATAAGTGAATAATCAGGATATGCTTCTTTCGTTTTTTTTGCATCTTCCAGCGTTATTTGCTCATGAACATAGCAGTAACTATCAAACATAATCAGTTTACGTTTGTTTTTATAGGAAGCCCATGCTCCGATGTTTTTATCTGGAACAAAGATTATCGTTTTTTCTCTCGGAATAGAAGCAACCACCTGAACCGCATTAGCAGATGTACAGGTGATCGTGCTTTCTGCTTTCAGGGTTGCAGGAGAATTAACATAGCACACAACTTCCGCATCCGGATATTTTTCTCTTAAAGCTCGCAAATCATCAGGAGTTTTCATATTTGCCAGCGGGCAGTCTGCATCATAATGTGACATCAGCACTTTTCTATTTGGATTCAGGATCTTTACAGTCTCTGCCATGATCTTTATTCCACACATCAGTATCATATCTGCATCGGTCTTAGCAGCCACTTTCGCCATTTGCAGAGAATCACCCACATAATCGGCGATTTTCTGAACTTCCATAAATTGGTAATTATGTGCCAGAACAAAGCAGTTCTTTTCTTTTTTCAGTTTTTTTGCAATAGAGTATAAGTCATCATTTGATAATGAACTCCAATCGATATTTTCCATTTTTTAATCTCCTGAACTTGAAAT
>JAUVLE010000139.1 GCA_030595905.1 Candidatus Cloacimonadota bacterium
TCAACTTCTAAAAGATAAAGGTTACGATCTGAAGAAAAATGAAAGATTCAATGTTTATCTCGCAGATACGCTCGATGATGCAGAACCGCAAATAGATCATCATATGCCGGTTATTTCGAAGGAAGGAGAAAAAGCTCTTAAAATAAAGAAAGAAAAAGATATTTTAGTAATTACTGGAAATCCACCTTATAATAGTAAATCCAGAAATAATAAAGATTGGATAACAGAGTTAAACAAAAATTATAAACCCAAAGATGAAAAAAATGTTCAACCGTTAAATGACGACTATATTAAATTCATTCGATATGCTCACTGGAAAATTGAACAGAATGGAAAGGGTGTTTTCGGATTCATCTCGAATAACTCTTTTATTAACGGGCTAATCCACCGCAAAATGCGAAATGAACTACTCAAAAGTTTTGATGAAATTTATATTCTGAACCTGCACGGTAACAGTCGTATTGAAGAAACTGCTCCAGGCGGTGGAATTGACCAAAATGTTTTCGATATTATGCAGGGTGTTTCAATTAACATTTTTGTGAAGAATGAAACTGAAAATCCTAATGAACAGTGCAAAGTGTATTATTGCGATCTTTATGGAAAGCAAAAACAAAAGTATGAATTTCTGCTCGCTAATGATATTAATTCAGTTGAATGGGAAACGATAGATTATAATAATTTCAATGACGAATTCAATAAAACACGCTGGGCTGCAAAACGATTTGAAGATAACCTAAGTTTCTTCACCCAAATGAACGATGTTGATCTGATCAAAGATTATGGAAATTATTGGGGAATCACAGAAATCTTTCAACAATATTCAAGTGGAATTAAAACACATAGAGATCATTTTGTAGTTGGCTTCTCTGAAAATGAACTGGTCAAAAAATTTAATCAATTCAATAGTAATGATTATCAGCACATTGTAGAAAAACTTAAGTTGAAAGATACAAGAGACTGGAAAATTAATGAAGCAAAAGAGAAAACAAATAATATAGATATTATAGAATTTATTAAAAAATATGATTTTAGACCGTTTGATATTCGTCATCTGAATTATAATTTAGATTTAATTGAAAGAGGTACAAATAGATATAAAATTATGCAACACTTCCTGAAAAATCCAAATTCAGGATTAGTATTTAGAAGGACAACGGAAAATTCAGAAAAATGGCAACATATCTTTGTTTCAGACAAAATATTAGATATAAATTCCCTTTCAGCTCAAACATATATAGCTCCTTTATATATTTATAATGAAACAGAAGAAGGTGATCTTTTTGCTGGCGAAACACATTTTAATAAACAGGTGAACTTTAGGAATGAGTTTGTAAAATTCATTAATGAGAAGTATTCCTTTAAACCTACACCCGAAGAAATCCTGGGTTATGTTTACGCTGTGTTTCATTCACCAACTTACAGAGATAAATATTTAGAATTATTGAAAATAGATTTTCCACGCGTACCCTTTACAGATGATGAAGATAAGTTTAAAAAGTTGTCAAAATTGGGAACAGAATTAATCGAGCATCATTTATTGAAAAAAACTTATCCTGATAATCAAATAAAACTCGTTGGAAAATCAGATAATGTAATTGTTGAGACAATTAATTACATTGAAGAGAAAATCCAAATAAATCCGAATCTGTATTTTTACCCCGTGAAACCGGAAGTCTGGAATTTTTATATTGGTGGCTATAAAGTTCTGGAAAAGTGGTTGAAATCACGCAAAGGTAGAGAACTTAGTTATCAGGAGATCGAGCATTTTATAAAAGTTTGTAATGTGATTGAAAAGACGATTGAGTTGATGGCGGAGATTGATTCATGAAATTAATAAAAAAAATTATATTTTTTATCTCTCTTTTTATGCATACATAATTTGGTCAGATTATCCTAATTTTTCAAAAAATGGATTTGTAGGGAACGGTTTCAAACCGTTCCAAAACGAACCAACAACCAACAATAGGAACAGTTTGAAATTGTTCCCTTACGCAAGGATATTTGCTTATATTGAGATTCTTCCGTCTTCGCCAAGGCTACGCCGGGCAGGCAAAGAGCACGGAGAACACGGAGTTGGAAATATATAATTTAAAAGGGCAGAAAATCAAAACCTTTTCAAATCTCCAAATCAACAAATCCCCAAATCAGCAAGTTATCTGGAATGGCAGAAATGATAACAATAAACCGGTAAGTTCAGGAATCTATTTTTACAAACTCAAAGCAGGAGAATTTTCCAAAACAAAAAAGATGTTGTTAAGGTAGATCATCCCTTCAAAGCATAAATAAGAGCAGTGGTAAGTTTTAAAACATCAGAATTAGTTTTTTCAAGGATATGAGAAAGTTGACGGGCAATTTCAAAAAGCACTTCAAAACCAATTCGGGGGTTATCTTTGCAGATATTGATAAAATCATTATGATTAATCGTATAAAGCTGGCAATCTGATCTGGCAGAGCAGGTGGCGGTTCTTTTCTGAATTTCCAGAAGTCCGATCTCACCAAAAAAAACATGATCTTTCGAAGAAAGTACAATAAAAGTTTTATCGATATCCTGCTGTTCATCTATCATTGTCATTTTTTTTGATATTACCACATCACCGGAATAAAGAATATACATAACGTCGCTCATCTCATTTTCTGTGATTATGGTTTCACCTTCCTTATATTTCACATACCTCAGTTTAGAAGCAAATATCTTCAACTCGTCGTTTGACAGGTTTTTGAAAAGAGATACTTTTTTTAAAAATTCCAGGTCCATATTATCCTCACAATACTATAGCTTTATCTGTTTCTTGAATTATATAATCATCTTCCGGTTTTATCTTAATATGACTTTTGGAGTCTTCTACTTTCAACTTTTTCCCGGAAATTTCAAATTGTCTTTTTATGAATTGATCGATGTTGGAAGTGTCATCGGAAATAACCTTTTCGATAGAGAATTCGGGATATACAGATACGATTCCGAGAAGAATATGTCCTTTTTCTTCTTTCATATAGGCAGATAGTTCTCCGAAAGTTTTACTGACGAATTCGTCAGGGATATCTAATTCTTTTAGACCTTTTCCATCCTTGAACCTGAGAACTTCCTGGATGAAATCGGGAACAGTAGGATTTAATGTGGAATTCGCGAGAATGTTTCCCCCGATATCATCAAAGATCACAACATTCTGAATTTTATCACGACGGATATTCGGGAGATATTTTTCATCCTTCAATTGAAGCGTTATCTTTCCTTTTGTTTTATGATATATTATGTTGTGAGCCGCAATGATAGTTCGTTCGTCAGATGGGGAAGAGTTGGGTTTGCTTTCATCATAAAGCAGGATAATATGACTTGCGTCTTTAACGTTTCCTTTTGCCAATATCTCCTGATTTGTGAAATCGCCTTTTATGAATTTTATCTCAATGTCGGGATAATGATTTTTCAAAGTCGAGATACTGTCTTCATCCAAATCGTTGACCAATACAATATTCGGGATCGTTCCAGGATCTAACCTGCTGATGAAATCAAATATTTTTTTTGAACTATTATTCCAACCGCAAATAAGTATATGATTCTTTTCTTTTATTGTGCTCAAACCTTTTCTCTCCTTTATTTTTTTATCGATGAAACTGCTGGCTATAAAGGCAGTGAACATGGAAAATATTGTAAATCCCAGAAAGATAAAAATAATTCCAATGATCCTGCCCCAGAAAGTTACTGGAACAAGGTCTCCATAACCAACCGTCGTGATAGTTACAAGTGCCCACCAGATCGCATCAAAAAAATCTTTGATACTACTGCTTGAACTTTTGTATTCAAACATCAAAACACTGACAGCTCCAGCCAGCACAACCAGGCAGATAATAAGAATATTTTTCAAAAGTTGAACAATATGTCTATTCTGGTTTATTGTCCTATAAAGCTTTCTTTTATATTTCACGTACCATCCGATATTTTTTTATCTGTCGAAAATTAAAAGTTATCATATTTTTTGCAAGGAATTTCCTTTTTCTTAAATTGGATATACCGGAAAATGAAGATTTAACATCGAGTGACACTGGATTAACACCGAAAAATAATACTACAAAAGTGAGAAAAGATTTTAACCGTGTGACTTCTCTCTACTAAAAATATCTATAAAATCAAGATAGGAAATGCATCTTAATTTATTTAAAAAGAAAAGACCCTGCTCGAAAGCCTGGTCTTTTATTATTTTCTATCTGATGTTCATTTTTTATCAGGAAGATTCATTTTATCCTCATTAAATATTCAGGTAAAAAACTTGTAGCTGGTTCTTTATAAAGTAGAATCGCATTCTTCTCCGGATTTTTTATTAGATATTCTTTCACAATTCTATATCCGAATCTATAAACGAATAAAGTAGGCACTTTTCTTTCGGTTTTATTCTGCCAAAATTTATGATTAAAACTCTCATCAAATAAATCTAAATCTATCTCATTTTTAAGGCTGAAAATATCTTCATCCGAAATATCTTGAGTTAAAGATGTTTTTTCTGCATCAAAGATATCCATAACAAAATGAAGAGCCAATCCTTCCATTACCAAAAGCTCAAGTAGATTCCAATCATTAATTGCTTCCTTTCTTGCGAGATGATGAAACTCGTGAGCAATCGCATTAGAGAGATGAATGGTAATGATATCTTCAAAGTTTAAACATGAAACATTCAACTTCAACCATATTTTATGCGGTTCATCTGCGGCTCCGCTAATGTTCCAATATGGATCGTCGGAAGAAAAAGATTCAATCGAGATTTGAAAATCATCTACATTGATTATTTTGATTAATTTTTTTAGAGTTAGTTCGGTTACTTGATGGATCCTTGTTTTGTTCTCTCCAAATTCAGAACTAACGACAATTTCAAATTTATTCATTTCTCTCCTATTTTGGAGTGCAATAACCGTGTTATTGCTTTTTAAAATATCATCCCTATTGAATAGAAAAGAATTCAACAGAGCAAGCGAAATGAACAAGATAAACCTTGAAAAAGTTTACAAGTATTTTCTTCCTGCTGAACTTTTTCAACGGTTATATACTATTCAACCGTTCGGAAGGTCCAGACTTCGTCCCGATTTTCGGGACTACGCCGGACAAGCAAGAAAAAGCAAGAAATCCCACAACCGTACCAGTTGAATAAAAAAAAGATTCAACGGCATAAATTCCGAAGGTTTTTCCTGCTCGATTTTTTCAACGGTTTTCCACGAAATTACTTTCCGAATCTTACATTAAAAATATACCGTTGTCAGAAGCTTCGGAAAGAAACTCAATTCCAACCGTTGAAAATGTTCACTTGAAAGAATTCCTCTGTATGTAAACCGTTTTCAAGGTAAGGTATTCACTTCCCGGAAACCGTTAACCCATCGAACTTGATCCAGGGATAAAGATGATAACCTGAATTTATCCTTTCAGAAGATATTTGCTTAATATTTTTCATCATTTTAACAATATTTCCGTTTATCATCGTTTCTTTGATCGGATATTTGATTTCTCCATTTTCTATGTAATAACTATTTTTTGCAACTCCACTGAAATCACCATTATCACTGGGACGTCCGCCGCTGAAACGGCAAAGAAGAATTCCTTTTTCGGTTGATTTGATGATTTCATCGAAAGATGTATCACCGGAATCGATAATATAACATCCGCCGGAATTCACAGCTTTTGGCAAACCGGTTTTCCTTGAACCGTATAATCCGAGTAGGAATGTTTTTAAAGCACCTCTATCGATAATTGTGCTGTTCCCGGCTTTAAAACCATCATAAGTTACATAATAGTTGGATGCAAAAACATCTGATAAAGGTTTTGAATGTAATGTCAATTTGCTGTCTGCAATCTTTTTATCAAGTTTATCTTTGTAAACGGAAACGCCTGTTATTAATGGATAATCTCCCAAAAATCCGGTAACGCCTCCAATAATATCATCCATACATTCGGGTGTGATGATCACATTACCGACAAATTTTTCTGGAATTGAAAATGTTTCAAGTTGCTCGGAAGATTGCTTCAAAAGTCTATCGATCGAACCGCAATCTTTAATAGGTTTTTCCAGATCTTTGCTGAGATAAACCACATAATTGAAGGATGATGTCTTTTTCCCTTCTTTGGTTGTAAACATCACAACAACTGTATAAAGACCTTTATTGCTGTTGAATTTCACTTCATTTGAATTCACAAACAAACTATTGGAAACAGTAAAATCATAATGAATTCCTTCGAGGATAGTGTTCGGATATGCTTCCTTTGAATACTCCATAAATTCTTTCAACCTGGAATACATTTTATCGATATCCGGTTTTTGCGGTCCTGAAGAAAATTCTTTTGCAGGTTGCTTTTCGGAAATATCGTTTGCTTCATCCGGTTTGGAAGATTCGGCAAGTTCGATAACCTGCTTTGCTGCATCATCGATGGATTTTTTATCGAGAGTGTTGATCGTGATCGAGCCTTTTTTGTTCTTCAGAATTCCAGTTAAAGAAAGATTCGTATTGAAAGTTGTTCTGAAAAGATTGATCTCTCCGGCTGCAACATTGAGTTCGTGCTTTTCACTTTTTCTCAAAACACATTGCACTTTTTCTGCTCCAGCCTTTAAGAGAACATCTTGAGCATATTGAATTATTTCTATATTTCTCATTATTTGCCTCCGATATTGACTTTACATTTGATGGCAGGACCGCCCATTCCAACCGGGATCATTTGTTTTTTACCGCAAAATCCCCCGCAACTCCAGACCATATCATCTGAAACCATTGTTACGGTTTTCAGGACATCAAACGCAACTCCGCTGATAGTCGTATCCTTGATCGCTTTGCCGAGTTTACCGTTTTTGATCTCGTATCCCTGCACAATTCCGAACATAAATTCACTCGTAGAATCTGCCTGCCCGTTGGAAGATTGCACCAGGTAATATCCATTATCGATAGATGCGATCATATCTGCGAGTTTGCTTTTTCCGGGAAGGATCGCTGTGTTTCTCATACGAACGAGCGGTTCATCAGAAAAAGCATAAGCACGTGCATTTCCTGTCAATTCCATCTCAAAGTGATTCGCATACTCTTTGGAATTCATATATTTTTTCAGAACTCCCTCCTCGATGATAACTGCATCTTCTGCTAATGTTCCTTCATCATCTATAAAAAGCGGAACAGGACATAATTTTCCATTAAAATGATTGGCAAAATCAACGAGAGTAATCAGTTCGCCGGCAACTTTCTGATTGATGAAATCTCCTGCAACCGAACCACCTTTGACGATATCGGCTTCGGTTGTATGTCCGATAGCTTCGTGAGCCAGGATTCCAGCCAGATCAGCATCGAGGATACAATCGTGAACACCGGCTTCTGCATAAATTCCTTCGGATTTTTTAATAAGATGTTTATACTGTTCATCGAGTTTAGGAAAAAGGTCTTCAGCATTTTCAAAATTATCTTCAAACTGTCCGAATCCGCCGTAAACTTCATAAAGTTCATAAGGTTGTTTATCTTTCTCAACTGACATTGTCACATAACTGATTGTGCGCGGAATCATCGAATATGAAATCGAACCGTCAGATGTAAGAAGTGATTTTTCCATATCCAGACAACTTATAACAATCGTTCGGGAAGTTAATTTCTCAAATTTTCCTTTTATATATTCATCGATTTTTTTCATAAATTTGAT
>JAUVLE010000111.1 GCA_030595905.1 Candidatus Cloacimonadota bacterium
AAGGAAAATTCATTATGTTGGCGGGAAAAAACCTGTAGATTTAGATGTAAGAATTATTGCAACCACAAATCTTGATTTTCTTCAGGAAGTGAAAAAAGGAAATTTCAGAGAAGACCTCTATCACAGGCTTAACGAATTTCAGATAAACCTTCCTACTCTTAAAGAAAGGAAAGAAGATATACCTGCTCTGGCTAAAGAATTCCTGAAAAAAGCAAATCTTGAACTCGGAAAAAACATAAAAGATTTTTCTGTAGAAGCAATTAGACAGCTTCTGAATTATGATTGGCCGGGAAATGTACGCGAATTGAAACATGTGGTCAAAAGAGCAGTACTTCTGACAGAATCAGGAAAGATTACCGGTGAAATGGTTTTCTTAGACCCGGAAAAACAAGGTGATAGCATTTCCAATATAGGGGAGATCAGCGACGACTCTTCATTTGATCAGATCATCGGTACAATTGAAGGCGATCTGATATTGAAAGCGATCAAAAAAGCTAAAGGAAATAAGACAAAAGCAGCTAAACTTCTAAATATGAATCGAAAAACCCTTTATAGAAAAATGAAGAATCTGGGACTTCCATTATAATAATAATACCTGAGTAATATTTGAGACAGTTCTGTCCGGATATTGACCGTATATGACTCAGAAAAAAATAAATATTTAATAAATAAATATATTTCCATTCATACAATATTTGTAACATATAGGTATTAATAGAGATAGAACGATTTTTCAGATAACTTACTCAAGTCTTATTTTTTGGCACAATATTTGCATTTAAAGAAATTATTCTTGATGAGGATATAATGAAAAATCCAGAGATTTGTAATTCCGTATTGATAGTTGAAGATAATGTAGATATGCAGCATTTGCTTTCCGATATTGTAAAGGAAGCAGGTTATAGACCTTATAAAGTTTCAAATGGTTCAAAAGCTATTGAAAAGTTTAAAAAGTTCAATCCGGATATTGTTATACTTGATATAAAACTTCCAAATAAAAACGGATTCCAGATCCTTACGGAAATTAAAAATATAAGAAAAGATGCAATCGCTATAATAATATCTGCAAATGGAGATTATAAAACAGAAAAAAAAGCCATGGATATGGGAGTGTTTGCCTATTTTTCAAAACCATTCAATAATAATGAACTGATTTCAATTCTAAGAAAAGCAGTAAATACAGAAATTTACTGACAATTAATTATTTATTCATGTTGTTTTCTTTTTCGATCATGTGAAAGGCTATTTTTACCGCAGCGCGAATATCCTTTTCCCTGACCGGTTTAACCAGATATCCATAAGGATCTGAAGAAATAGCTCCTTCCAATGTGTTCTCGTCTGCATAAGCAGTAAGAAAGATAATCGGTGTACCGAATTTTTTACGGATCATTTTTGCTGTTTCTACGCCTGTCAATTCGCCGGAAAGCATTATGTCCATTATCACAAGATCAGGTTTTATCTCTTCTACTTTTACCAGCGCTTCTTCTCCTGACGACACAATTGCAGTTATCTGATATTTATATGCTTGCAATGCTTCCCGGATATCTTCTGCAATTATCGTTTCATCTTCAACTATCAGTATTTGTTTTTTTCCCATATAATTACTCCGCAATTTACTATTGAATAATTTATTTTCATTTTTTAATTTACTGTCAACTTATATTTTATATTTCAGTTGTTCCTCGAAAAAAAATCGAAATCTTTGTTTTTAAGTGTATATGAAAAATTAAAAAAAAAGAGGAACCTCAAAACTGAGATTCCTCAATAAATTATTTACGTGAAATTTATGATCAGCTTGAAATTAATGAAGTACCTCGTAAAGGATATTTTCCCAATCTTCCCACACTTCGGGTTGAACCCCTTCATTTTTAATTCCTTCCCAGTTTCCTTCAGCCGGAGTCGTATCAGACCCGTCACCATTTGTATCTCCACCATGTTCGTCATCTTTATAGGAAGTGAACAATACACCTGAGCCATCATAATTTATTAGGTTATCTCCCTGATACAGGATCGAACCTCCATCAAATTTTAGAATGACATCATCTGCAAGTGCAAGTGTATCACCTGGAACGATATAAATACCAAGATAGGGGAAGGCAAAAGGTACTTCAGTTTCTTCCCAACTGATATTACCGGAAATATAGTTGTTCGCTGAATCATATCCGACGAATATTCCATTATATTCATTAATAACAGACCAATCTTCAGGATTATGGAAATCATTCGAATTATCGATATTAAAATTTGTATTGATCTTCAAAGGCTTAATGTTATCAAAGAAAACATTATTCTTAATTATGGTACCACTTCCTGCTTTACCGGCATCCAAAGCACCTTCCACGCCTTTGTTGTGGGCAATTATGCAATTTATGATGGATACTTGTGTGTTGGTATCAAGATTAATAGTTTCTTCATCATCACTTCCACCATAATAGAATTCACAATAATAGAAAGTAGAAGCGTTATTTGCATTTACAATATCGATATTTTTCCAATCACCTGCAGCAGGAGTAGTTGCACTTCCATCTTCATTCGTATCTCCGCCATAAGTATCATCCTTGTAGGAAGTGAAAATAATAGGTTTCAACTCCGTTGCATCGGCTATGATCTTTCCTCCGTCAAGGGTTATGCTGGCATCTGTATCGAATTTAATGATTGTCCCAGACTCGATAGTTATAACTGAGGTAATTGAAACATCACCCTGAATGATGTAAATATAATTTTCAGTCCAGGTAACATCAATAGAAATAACACCACTAATAAACTCTTTTTGGATTTCCTGTAAAATAAAATTAACCGTAGTAATCTCTTCAGATTCAACTTCGACATTTTCCGCAATCTGCATAGTGTAGCCATCGGCAGTACAGGTAAGTGTATATGTGCCTGGATCGGTTTCGAAAGAATAGCTTCCATCTGCAGCAGAATACGCAACAATATCAGAACCAATTTTTATAATTGCATCTCCAATTACAGTTCCGCTTGCTTTTGCCACAATCCCTTCCACAGTGCCGGGCTCATCGGGTCCCGATGGATCTTCTTCACAACCGAAGATCACAAAAGATAAGATTATTAAAGGAATGACCAACCATTTGTAAAATTTGTTCATATTTCCTCCTTCATTTTTAAAATTTAATATTAAATTTTTCATTTAAAAAACTAAATGATAAAATTACAATTCAACAGTCAAGTAATTTGATTTTAAATAAATCTGTGAAAGTAAAAGGTTCATTATCCCAGAGGTTTCCAGAGATATTTATTGAAGTCGATCTTATCGTTCTTTCCGAATTCTATTTTTTCTTTTTCCAATAAAGATTTTTGCAATTCATATCCATTTCCGTGTTTCAAAGAAATATTGCCTTTACTGTTCACGATCCTGTACCATGGAAGGTTTTCTTTCTCGGAAGATGAATTCAACAATCTTACCACCTGACGTGCTCCTCTGCTATTACCGGAATAAGTTGCGATCTGCCCATAAGTTGCCACTTTTCCGAAAGGGACTCTTTTAATTATCTCTATTGCTCTTTTAGAAAATGATGAAACCATTATTCTCTCCTGAAAAGGAAATTTTATTTACATCAAAGCACGGATTGGCCCCAGACCTGTTACGGAACCTTCTTTGATAGCTTTTAATATCGTTCCGCCACCAGTGAAGAAATAATATTTATCGTCTTCAAGTGCTTTCGAATATACATCTGGTAGCAGCGTTTTAAATTCCTGGAGCGTATCTCCGCCACCGAATAATTTTTGAGCCTGTTTATTCTCATCAATTATTAAGTCCAATGAAATCGTACCTTCTGCAAAATTCGGGGTTAATCCCATAACTGCATTCACAAAAATAGTTTTTGCAGATGCAAAAATTTCTTTTATTTTTTCAGTCCGGAAGGATTTCTCCGCCACATCCAGAACATAGTTTAATTCCGTACCGGAAGTGAATTCATTTATATTATGGATTCTGAATTTTCCTTCGATTTTTTCATTTAATAGGTCAGATTCGACAACAGCGGGAAGTTCTATGATTTTCTGCGGATATTTTTTTGTAAGTTCAACAAATTCATTGGCAGCAGAAATATCTTCATCGGTAATACTTTTTATTTTAATACCATATTTCGCACAGAGATAAGCGTTATAGAGCACACCACCAATAACCAGGAAATCAGCCGTTTCCAAAAGAGCTGTAAGTGGTCCGATCTTCGTATCGAATTTTGAACCTGCAACAACTGCTACAAACGGTCTGGCAGGATTTAAAACTTTATCGAGATTTTCAATTTCCTTCTGCATCAGGAGTCCAGCACAGGAAGGCAGGAATTCGGCTATGTACACTGTGGATGCATGCGGCTGCCATGAACCGAAAGCATCATTCACGAATATATCTGCAAGTTGCGCAAGCTGTTTTGCAAATTTTCTGCTTTCCTCACCTCCAGCTTCCTCGCCCGGAAACCATCTTGTATTAGGAAGGTAAATGCCGTCAATTTTGCTGCTTTGCAATTCAGTGACGCATTCCTTATTTTTCATATCCGGCTTATTATCAAAAGCTGTCTTAAACTTTATATTTAGTTTTTTATTCAGGTAATCCACAACAGGTTCTACGGAAGTATTTTCCGATACTGTTATCTTGCCTGTTTTTTTATCACGCGGTCTTCCTACATGCGTCATCAGGATCGGCTTTCCACCTTTTTCCAGAATGAACCTGATCGTAGGTAAAGATGCATCGATCCGGTATGGGTCTTTTATTTGTCCTTTTTTCACAACATTATGATCGACCCGAACCAGAACGATCTTTCCTCTCAGGTCTGCATCCTGTATCTTTGGAATACTCTGCATTTATACCTCCCGGAAAAAATTAAAAAATTATTGGTAAGAATTTTATTTTTCGATGATTTTATGCAACAAATTTCTTATTTTTTTTACAAAAAAAAAGCCCCCGCTATAACGAGGGCATTGATTTATCAGATTGAATTTTATTTAAGTAATATCACTTTTTTCACACAGGTATGATCACTTCCATTATTATTTATATTTAGTACAGCGAAATAAATTCCGGAACTCAAAGTTTTATTGTTTTTATCGGTGCCATCCCAGGTTACGTGGTGAAGCGACTCCGTCGCTTCTGCAATAACGTGGTTATTGCACTCCAGAGTTTTCACTTTCTGTCCTTTTAAATTGTAGATGTCGATCTTTGCGTGCTTTGCGTCCTTTGCGGTTAATGAAAAAGAAATGGTTGTAGAAGGGTTAAAGGGATTGGGATATATACTTAAAATATGCGTTGTGTTAATTTGTAGTTCTTCTTCGGCATTGCTTTCCGCAACTGTTAAAGTAACAGGAACAATCGTCTCATCTCTGTCATCGGTAATGATAATATTGCAGGTATATTCATCCGGTATAAGGTCGGATGAATCGAATGTTATTTCTACATTTACAGAATCACTGCCAGCTATGCTTCCACTCATCGGATCCAGGTACATCCAGTCAACAGGGTCGCTTAAAGATATGTTGTAATTCAAAATGATGTCGCCGATATTTTTTAGTTCCAGATATTCTGTCAGCATCTCATCAGGATTCATTTCAATATTGAATGAAGCAGGATCAACGATAAGTTCTGCGGGAGCCTGCGATCCGGCAATGAAGATGTGCGGATCGGGAGCTCCGATAAACGGATGGTTCCTGCTTTGCCCGGATTCATCAGCAGCATGAATATAATATGCCACTTCTGTTCCTTCAGGTTGAGAAGGAATTATGCCTGTAAAAGTAAAATCTTCTACTAATGTCATTTGAACGGAAGTATATTCACCGCCATCAATTTTGTAATAAACCAGAAGCGAATCCGAGTAAACCGGTTGTCCGCTGTAAGGAATTATTTCTGCTTCAATCTCATAATCCGGTCTCTGTGGTTGTTCACCCTGAATTGGAATATGACGGATGTAAAGCATATTCCTGTCCGCTGTTCCCTTTGTTCTGCAATGAAGTGCATCTGTAGAAGCCCAGCTTCCTGTAAAGCCAAGAACTTCATAACCGGGCATAGCATCTTCATAAACCTGTAAAGCTGCATTATCATAAGCTGCATTACCGGTTATGGGAACAAAAACCCTGTCGTTCAATATTAATGAATTTGTATAAGGCTGGTTATTGGGAGTATTGACGCGATAGACTTCGTAAAGCGTTCCATAGGAAGAAGTCTGTGCGGCAAAATAAGCCGCTGTCGCTTCGATCTCATCGTATTGCGGATGAGTGACAGGAACTTCTCTTATCAATATTTTATCAACATCGAGGTATTTTCCCCAGCAATCTATATGATCGATGTAAGTATTATTGGGATCGGGAACTTTATGATAGGTTTCAATTCCCAGGTAATCCAGCATGAACTGATCTATCTGGGTAACTGTGAGAGAAGGATTTTCCGAAATTATAAGATCACTCGATGCAGAAATGCCCATTCCGTCTGTCATATAATTTCCGCCAGTATGAATTAAATCCATCCCAAAAAGTTCAATTCCAAGAAAAGTAGCCATTTCTATGGGAATGTCATTATCGTTCGGTCTGGGTCGGTTGTATGGAAAATTCACAATTCCAACTTCATTATTGCCGTCAGCAACATACCAGGGACCGTAATCTCTTGTCCAATATGAATCCGAAGAAGCATGCAGGAAATTACAGTTTGCTATGTTTACACCATTAGAATTATACATACTGGTAACATAATCTTCCTGGGACTGATTGAGAACAATAGTTGTAACCCCTGTTTCCTGTGACATTGCAGCGATCAGGTTATAATTTATACCAAATGGATAGCGTATCAGCACTCCTTCCATCGGTTCAAATTCGGCAATATTGCGAACCGGTGCCGCTGGTGGATCGGTTGGATAGAAATCACGCCTGAAATCTACCTGCATCTGAGATTCTTCATAACTGAGCCAGTGACCAAGAGACGGATTTTCTTTTAACCAGTTATTTTCCTGATCAATATTATCGGCAAAGAGCATAATACTTGAGATCAAAAATAGTGCTGTAATAATTACTTTTTTCATTTTTATTTCCTCTGATTCTTATTTACATAATGATTCCTAAGATATAATAAATCCGAGTCGATCCTGCAAAAGCAAAATCGACTCGAGTTTTATTTTTTAACCATTGCGAAGGTCAAGAAAATCAAGATGTTCGAAAACCATTCGCAAGGTTACTTTATCAAGATCATTTTGTTTGTTTTAGAGTAATTTCCTGCCCGGAATTTTGTAAAATAAATTCCGCTGGAAACAGGTTTCCCGGAATTATCTTTACCATTCCACAGAATTCTATGATAACCTGCTTCCATTTTTTTATCCAAAAGAGCACGTACTATTTGTCCTTTGATGTTATAGATCATAATTTCGGTGTTTTCAGTGTTTTCGGTGTTTAATGAAAAAGAAATAGTAGTCTCCGGGTTAAATGGATTAGGATAATTGCCGATCAGTTCTGTGACTACGGGGATCAAATTATTCCCTGCATCTGTTTCAGTTACTGTAAGCGTTACCGGGATCGTTGTTTCATTTCTCAGGTTGTCTGTAACAATTATCTGGCAGGTATATTCGTCCGGCAATATGCCGTTTGTATCGAAATTTATATCGATCTCATGAAGTTCTGCTGCCAGCAGTGTTCCACTATCGGTACCTAATGCTATCCAGTCCAGAGGTTCGGAAAGTGCTAATGTATAATTAATAAAACCACCACCCTGGTTAGAAAGTTCCAGTATTTCCGTATAGGTTGAATTTTCTTCCATTTCAACTACAAAAGAGAGCGGATTTATAACAAGCTCGGGCGGGTTGGGATTTCCGAGTGCCGGGAAATTTATGTAATCGATCCACACACAATCGGAGCCGCTGGTTAAAGCATGGTCTTTTATAAAACGCCATTTAAAACTGTGCGAGCCGGCAGTAACAGGAAAGCTGACTTCTTCCCATGGTTTCTCTCCCGCCCATTTATCCATTTCTGTGCCATCTATATAGAATGAGAGATAATCATAATAATTACCTGATGTGCTACCAACATCTTCACAGGATACTTTGCGGTAGAAACTTATTTCATCATCAAACATGACATCTGCTTCCAATATTAACCATGTTTCCTGATTGTGATCGATAGAGCCGGATTTTGCACAGTAATTTCCTTCATAGGAATTTGTATCGATTACCCAATCCGCATCACCGGCGAATTGCCAGGAAAAAGCCGTAAAATCTCCGGTTTCAAAATCTTCCAGTACAATTCCTACGGGGATTATGAAATCATGTTCAAAAATGTATTCACCTGCTGATATTTCAAAGATCAGTGAAATGGGTGTTCCTACTATAATGCTTTCATCCGCTGTTACGACGAAATCCGCATAAACCATAGAACCGACAGCAAGCACACCAAGATCGATCGTATCGGTTTCGATAGTTACTAATTGATTTGTACAGTTCAAAACTCCTGTTGCAGTAGGTGAATCTATATGACCTTCATTGCAGATGGGAAAAGTTATTTGAACAGTTTCACCAGGATCAAGGCGGCCATTTCCGTTCCCTGCAGCATCATCGATCGTAAGATCATCGAAATTTACCGCTGGTGCATTTACTGTGACAGAGAATTCCGAGAACCAGGTATCCCTTGCAGAACCGGAAACTTCCAGTTCAAACATTATCTCATGCTGATCGGGGATATTTCCTGCAATATCAAACTCGAAGGCATCGCTCTGGATAGATGTGCTTTGTGCTGCGATCGTTCCATAAGCCTGCGAATTATCTGATATGGAAATATATTCATCTGCTGATGATAAGGTTGCATTCACATTGTTCGCTGTCTGAGTTCCGATATTTTCCAGGGTAACTTCCAGAAGAATATTTTCACCAAAATCTGCAATGCTGTTTCCATTACCAGAGCTGTCATTGATCTGGTGTGAATTATAGATCACGTATGGTTGGTCTATCAGCACTTCGATCGTACCAATATGTCTTGTCTTATTATGTCCGATTATCGACACTTCGATATCTTCCGAGTTCACCAGCATATCGAATAGATCGATAATGATGTTCCCGCTTTCATCAGCCACTTCTCTTCCGATCAATTCTTCGTTTTGAACGAGTCCGATCCTTGCATAAGGTGTATCTGTCTGGAAGTTGATCTGAGTTGTTCCAACAGGAACACCGGGATCATACACAGCATTAATATCGGAAGGCACTTCTGTCCAGATATCCATGGAGGGATCGCCAAAAAGGGTCAATTGATATGCACACCATCGTATTACCTGCTGTGAATTAATATAAGCAACATTATCTTCTTTTGAATCGTTGTTTGTATTACCGATCTGTGTGATATTTTCATCAAAGATCGCATCGAAGAACTGTCT
>JAUVLE010000271.1 GCA_030595905.1 Candidatus Cloacimonadota bacterium
GCGATATGACATCCATAAAATTGCTTCATCTTCAGGAGATTCTTTTTCTGCTTTATCTTCTATTTGTTCAGAAACCTGTTCTGTAATTTTTTCTACGATCGGTTCCTGCTTCACCACTAAAACAGAATCAACTTTTTCTTCGATTTTAATTGATTCCTTAAGTTTTTGTTCGACTTCTGGTTCTTTTGAATTGCATCCGATAATAAACAGCACTACAACTGCAAACATAAAATAGTTCCGCATGATAAACTCCTTTAAAAAATTTGTGATTTGAATTCGCAGGATATGTAGATTATTGTCAAACATTTTATGGAATATTAAATTTCCATTACTTTAATCAGTTTATCAATTTCTATTTGTAGTTGGAGCTAAATTAATATTCTTTTAACAACTCGTGATTGGATTTATATTGGTCTATCATCTGTTTTATCTTAGAAATAGCAGCAACTTTATCAACCTGCATCAGGTTTCTTCTGATCTCATTGATCTTATCAATTTCTTCCGGAGAATGAAGCAGCTCTTCTTTTCGTGTACCGCTTTCCGTGATATTGATAGCTGGAAATACTCTTTTTTCTGCGATCTCACGGTCCAGGATTATTTCACAGTTTCCAGTACCTTTAAATTCCTGGAAAATTACTTCATCCATACGGGAACCGGTGTCTTTTAGAATTGTAGCTATGATCGTGCAGGAACCGCCATTCTCAATGTTTCTGGCCATGCCGAATAATTTGCGCGGCAGTTCCAATGCTCCCGAGGCTAAACCTCCGGACATGATCCGATTATTAGAGTGGCGATCATTTATATTGTAGGCACGTCCCATTCTGGTAAGACTGTCTATCAGTATCACGACGTCATTACCGCATTCCACTTCCGTACGTACATGGTTTAAAAGGAAGCTGGATAGCACTATATGCGAAGCAGTTCCCTTGTCCAGAGAACTATGAAAGACATGAGCTTTTGTGTTCATAATGAACGAAGTTACTTCTTCCGGGCGTTCATCGATGAGAAGAATGATAACCTTGAGATTGGGATCGATACGATGCAGATCGTTGGCAATAGCCTCCAGCAACATGGTTTTTCCTGCTCGGGGCGGGGAGACGATAAGCCCTCTGGTTCCTTTACCAATTGGAGCTATCAGATCAACAATCCTGATGGATGCAGATATGGAGGAGCCAAAACCAAATTTTTCTGCAGGATTGACAGGAAGCAATTTGCCAAATTCTGCTCTTGTTTCAAATTCTTCCGGTTTCAGATCGCAGACTCTAATGATCTTGTTAATCTTTCCATCTTCGATCTCGCATTTCACCCGGGCTCCGCTCACCAGATGATATTTCCAGATCAGATCTTTGGGGAATTCATAATAATCTCGTCTGTTGTCAAATGGGATCGTCCATAGAACAGGCGTATGATTTCGTGCAATATTCAAATAACCTTCAAAAATATTTTTCTTTTTCATACTGCAGATATTTTCATAATGATAAATGTGTCAATAATGCTATTGAAAAGAGTAAAGAAATCAACCTGATTGCTTGTAAAATAATGATCTATTAACGTCTAAATTCCGGATATTATATCTTAGCTTGTGGATTTGAAATTTTAAAAATATCTCCCTAAAATTCAGTTGGACAGATCAATGATCTGTCCCTACTTTTATGTTATCCCAATAATTTGATTTATTTGATTTTTTCCTTTTTAAATCCAATAATCTGGTTTTCGGTGTAGATGTGCAACTGCAATAATAAAAATGTGGTCTTTCTCAATAGAATAAAGCAGTTTGTATGGGAATTTATGTAGAAGACATTTTCTGATATCATCTTTAACCACAGACCATGCTTCTGGATAATCTGAAATTCTCTTAACAGCTTTTTTTACTTCTTCCTTAAATTGATTTCCAAGTCCTTTGAATTCAATCTCAAAGTAGTTAATTGCATCATATAATTCTTGTTTTGCTAGTTTTGAAAATATTACTTTCATTATTATTTGAACACTTTCTCTAAAGGAATTCCCTTGGTTTTACCTTCCCGATAAGCTTTTAGTCGTTTTTCTGCTTCTTCTACCCATATCGATTCCAGTGAACTATCAGGTTCATCCAAACTTTTTAATATTCCTTCAACCACAATGAAACGTTCATCTGGTTTAAGTTTTAATGCTTGTTTAAGAATATCCTTGCTACTCATCTTACACCTCTCATTATGAAATTTTCATTTAACTCACATATATACTCGAAACTTTCATATTACTCTTTTCCTGTCAAATTTTTTAATATTAAATTGTCATTACCAAAAATAATATCCTGCCAATCTGCTTCCCAATATTTTTCTTTGTAATTTCCTTTCCCATAAATGAAAATCTTTTCGATCTTGATTTTCAAAATTTCCCTTGAACAATAAACCTGCCTAAAATTTATGGTCACAGAAATTAATTAATAAAATTATTAATTATATAAATATTTATTTTTCAGTTTGTTAATCTGCAAACGAATAATTGATATTGAAAAAATAAGAGTAAAAAAATGGATATTAAAAAATTTAGGAATATCGGCATCAGTGCACACATTGATTCCGGCAAAACAACATTAACAGAACGAGTATTATATTATTGTAACAAAATATACAGGATCGGTGAAGTGCGTGGAAAAGACGGTGTGGGAGCAACAATGGACTCCATGGAACTGGAAAAAGAACGCGGTATCACAATTGCATCCGCTGCTACAAACGTAAGATGGAAAGGCTATAACCTTAATGTTATCGATACTCCCGGACATGTTGATTTTACGATCGAGGTTGAAAATGCACTTCGTGTTTTGGACGGTGCAGTACTCGTTCTCTGCGGAGTCAGCGGAGTTCAATCTCAATCCTTTACTGTCGATAGACAATTGAAAAGATATAAAGTTCCCCATATTGCATTCATAAATAAATTGGATAGAGTGGGAGCCGATCCGGAAAAAGTTAAAGATCAGCTATGTGAGAAATTAGATCATAATGCTGTTTTGATGCAGATTCCCATTGGATTGGAAGAGAAGTTCGAGGGAATAATCGACCTGATTTCCCGTAAAGCCAGATACTTTACAGGACCCAAAGGAGAGCAGGTTAAAGAAACTGAGATCCCTGCTGAATATTTAGATAAAACTGATGAAATGCGTGAAAAAATGATCGATGCTGTTTCTATGTTCAGCGATGATCTGGCAGAAGCATTTTTAGATGGAAATGAAACTGAAGATATGATCATCGAAGCTGTGAGAAAGGCTACAATCGCAATGGAAATGACACCTGTTTTTATGGGCTCTGCATTTAAGAATAAAGGTGTTCAATT
>JAUVLE010000170.1 GCA_030595905.1 Candidatus Cloacimonadota bacterium
GTATTTAATGACCTTATAATAAACAGCGATGAAAAAGGTTCTATCATCTGGGACGGTAAAGACCAAAATGGCAATGCAGTTTCTTCCGGAATATATCTTTATAAGATGAGATCAGACGGAAGATACACCAGCTCCAAGAAAATGATCTTAATGAAGTAACCTTCCGTTTAATCTCCCTTTGGCTTGCCACGGCGACTTGTCACGGCGACTTGTCACGGCGTAGTCTTAACGAAGCCGGAAGTCTTAACGAAGCCGGAAGTCTTAACGAAGCCGGAAGTCTTAACGAAGCCGGGAAGGGAGAATTTAAGAGGGTTTTCAGTCAAATAGAAGTTTTTAATTCTCGTTGAATAAAAAACATCGGATTGTTCCTGATTCATCGGGATCATCCGATTGTTTGGAAAAACAACATTCCGAAGATTCGACAAAGTCGAAACATTCGGAAGTTGCTCAGAATGCCCGACAGGCTGTGGCTTGGTAACCAGAATAATTATTTTTTTTCACGAACGGAGTTGTTAGTTAAAATGACTACCAGAATTTCCGAAACTTTGGAAGTTTAAACGAAAGGAGTAATATGCCGAAGATTCATATAATCGACGATCAAAAAAGCATAATGAACATAATAGGATTAACATTGCAATCTTACATACCCGAATGTGATATCATTACTTCCCAGGATGGTTATGAAGGAATAGAACTTGCCAAAAAAGAGTTACCGGATATTATCCTTCTCGATATAATGATGCCGAGAATGGATGGATATAAAGCCTGTGAATTCCTGAAATCATACGAAAAAACAGAAAGAATCCCAATCATATTAATGACAGCGATCAAGACCAAATCGTCCGATATGGTCAAAGCACTGGATACAGGAGCAGATTCTTTTCTTACAAAACCCATCAATGTCGGAGAACTTGTAGCAAAAGTAAGAATATTACTCAAGATAAGAAAGGTAGAAAAAGAACTGCGCAAAAAAAGTGATAAGTTAGATGAACTTGTAAAAATAAAAACATGTGAATTAATAGAAAGTGAAAAAAAATACAAGACGCTTATCGAACATCTCGGCGAAGGTGTAGCTATAGTAGATAGGGATGAGATATTCACTTTTTCCAATCCTGCTTCCGATGAAATATTCGGCGTAAAAAAGGGGAAACTAATTGGCTTGAACCTGGTTAATTTCGTCGATGATGATAACTTTAAAATTCTCAGACATCAAACGGAAGAAAGAGTTAAGAATAGAATTTCTAATTATGAGTTGTTAATTACAAGACCGGATGGAAAAAAACATTATATAATGATTACCGCAACCCCTCTACATGATATGAATGGTAATGTCACGGGTTCGTTGATAATATTTAGAGATATCACAAAAGGACAGAAAACAGAAAATGTTCTTAAAGAAAAAGAAAAAGAACTTAATGCAATTGCAGAATATTCCCTCGATACGATATTCAGTATTTCAAAATCCGGTGAGATCCTTTATGTTAGTAAATCTTCAAAAGAGCTTTTTGGTCTTGAACCGGATGAGATCATTGGAACTTCTTTTACAAAGTATATTCCAAGAGGAGAATTAAAAAATTATTGGAATACTTTGAAAAAAGTTTTACGATCAAAAAAAATACGTGGTTTTCAAACTGTAATTACAAATCGCAAAGGTGATATTGTTCCGGTAGAAATTACAGGACAGTTAGTAAATAAAAAAGGGAATTTAACAGGACAGGGAACTATTAGAGATATCACGGTCCGCAAGAAAGCGGAAAAGGCATTAAAGAAGATCGAACATAATTACAGAATTTTATTCGATAATTTGATTGATGGAATCTTCGTTCTAGATGCTGAAACACTAAAAGTAGTAATTGCCAATAATGCAATTGCAAAAATGTATGGATTCAAATCTAAAGCAGACGCTGTTAATATTAATCCAATTGACTTTATTTTACCGGAATATAAGGAAGAAGCTTTAAGAATTATCACTGAAGATATGTTTAAAAAAAATTTACATCAAATCAATGAATTTCGCTCAATTACCAAAGATGGTAGAATAATATGGATAAGTGCGGTCGGTGTAAAAACCGAATATCAAGGAAGATTGGCAAGTTTAATTTCAATCAGAGATATCACTAAACGCAAGAAGGCTGAGGAACAAATAAAGATAGACCTCAAAGAGAAAAATATACTTCTACAGGAAGTTCATCATCGAGTAAAAAATAATATGCAGGTCATATCAAGCATGCTCAAATTGCAATCTGCACACATCAAAGATGAAAGAGCGTTGGAGCTTTTCAAAAACAGTCAGGATCGTGTAAGAACAATGGCGCTCATCCACGATGCTTTGTATCTTTCCAAAGACTTGACACATATTGATTTTGCAGGATATGTAAAAAATTTAACTACACAAATATTTATTTCTCATAAAGCCAATTCCAAATTTATTAAGCTAAATATTAATATTAAAGATGTTTTATTGGATATTAACATGGCAATCCCTTGTGGCCTGATCATTAACGAACTTGTCAGCAATGCACTCAAATATGCTTTCCCAAACAAAAGAAAAGGAGAGATAAGTATTAGTTTTACCTATAAAGACCAGATTAATACATTACATGTGAAAGATAATGGAATAGGTATATCGAAAGATATTGATCTGAAAAAATCTACAACATTGGGATTGATGCTGGTAAATTCATTAACAAAGCAACTTAACGGTAAACTAAAATTGGAAAAAGTAAAAGGAACTTCGTTTAAAATCACATTTAAGAAAATAGAACTTAAAACATACGGGAAGGTTCAATCTTAGGACATTAGGTCATTTAGTCATTGGGTTAATCTGCTGGTTCTCAGATAATTATCGGATCAAATTGAACTATAAGGTTAAACTCAAATAATGTAGTAGAATTAGATATTTATTCTTGAGTCCACTCTAAAAAGTCAAATTTAATAAAATGAGAAACCGTTCAGGCTACGGCGCCCGGACGAGTAAAACGGTTAATGCCTTTTTTTGTTTCATTAACCACCAACTTAAGTTGGTGGTTAATATGAAGATAGCAACTCTTAACCGATTCACGTGTCCCGTTAAATCCATATTCATTTAACCGGGATCGGTTTCCAAATATTTGATGAATTTTCTAACATATTTCTAATTATACCCTTTTTAGAGTAAACTCATTCTTAAAAGATTAATCGACAAAACTAAAATAAATAACCCCATCGTTCATGGTGGGGAAAATGATTGATAAGATGTGTTTGCACGCCGTTCACTGCGTTCTTGAAATATGATTCAGGTAACATATCTGAACCAGCAAGATCTTCTCGACTCGTCACATACATACGGGTCGAAAGACGTAGGAGATAAAAAAAAGCTCGATTTTCATCGAGCTTTTTTTAAGATGTACTAATACTGTTTATATTAGAGAAACTTTAACGGCTCTTTTGCCTTTATCAGTTTCTTCAATTTCAAACTGTACTTTTGCACCTTCGGGAAGTGATTTAAATCCTTCACCCAAAATACTTGAGTGATGAACAAAATAATCATTTCCGTCGGTTGCGGATATAAATCCAAAACCTTTTTGTTCATTGAACCACTTAACGGTACCTTCTAACATTCTTTTTCTCCTTTTGTTATTTTGAGAAGTGCCTTTTGTACACTTTTACCGGATACATTTCCGGTTATCGAGGAAGTCTCAAATTTAACGAGCTATTAACTCCTGCCCCCCCGCCTTCTTCCCGATATTTCAGGGAAAAAAATGGGACTGTTCATAAAGGGTTTAAACCCCCATATCATAAAGTAATATTGCCTGTATCGGATCGTTCTTAATGTTTTTGTAAAATAATAAAGATCTATCCAATCCAATCTCTTTTGTAATATCGCTTTTCATAAGCTCGGCAGCGACATCGATATTAAATTTATCTTTCAGGAATTCTTCGAAGATGCTTTTTTTCTTCGGATAAAAATGAACCGAGTATTCATTTGTTCCAGCTATTTCCGCAGCTTTAATAATGGCATCGTTCAACATTCCAACACCATCTATAAGATTTTTATCTAATGCGTCTTCACTGCTCCAGATTTGACCCTGAGCGAGCAATTCCACATCCTCGAGAGACATTTTCCTGCCATCTGCAACACGGGTTTTGAATTCGATGTATGTCTCTTCTATGCCGTTTTTCAATGCTTCATATTCTTCTGCATCGGGTTCTCTGTAGGGATTAAATACATCCGAGTATTTTCCCTTATTTATCTGTTCGGAATTAAGACCGATATTGTTTGATAATTTACTGATATTGGGGATCATTGCCACCACTCCGATAGAACCGGTTATGGTGAATGGATCGGCGTAAGTATAATCTGATTCGGCAGAGATATAATAACCTCCGGAAGCTGCAATATTACCCATTGAAATGATAACCGGCTTTATACTTCTCAACTGCTTTATTCTGTTCAGGATTATTTCAGATTCCAAAGCACTGCCGCCGGGACTGTTCACCCGCAGAACCACAGCTTTGATCGAATTATCGGTTTCCAATTTATCCAGCACTTTATCTATTTTTGATGCAGAGAGATTCTGAGCGTTATAGAACGAATTGGACGGAGCGATCCCGCCTTGTGCATATACCACCGCTATCCGCTCTTTTTCTTTACTTCTGGAAGATAATTTATAGCTTTTCAAGGAAACAAGTTGATCTTTATCGATGCCGAGATCATTAATTAGATCTTCCTTGAAACAAAGTTTATCGACAAGTTTATACTCGAGAGCTTTTTCTCCTGAGATGAATAATTCTTTCCTGTTCTCATAAATATATTTTATCTTCTCGATCGGCAGATTCCTGTTCTCTGCTATCATTACAATCATTTTATCATAAATAGTTGTAAATAATTTATCGAGGTTCTCTTTTACAGGTTTAGAAAAGCTCGACCTGGAAAAATTCTCGCCGGCTCCTTTATATTTTCCTGCGTGGATCACCTTTATTTCTATTCCAATCTTTTCTAAAAGGTTTTTATAGAAGAGAACACTTCCTCCAACTCCGGTAAGGAATAATCCGCCGGATGCCGAAGGGTTCAGGTAGATTGAATCTGCTATGGAAGCAAGGATGTAATCTCTATTGCCGCCCATACTGAAATATGCATATACCTTTTTACCGGAATCTTTGAAGTTTTCGAGAGCTTTCATTATTTCATTTATGTTTGACATACCGCAGGTCATCCATTGTGGTTCCAGGATAATACCCTTGATTTTTTTATCATAAGCCGCTTTGTTAATCTTCTGAATAACAGAATGTGTGCTGATAGCATCCTCTCCAAAGAAGCTTTCGCTGAACTCGTTGTATTCTACTATTTCACCTGTTAGTTTAACATGTAGATAAGAATCGGTTAAGACATCTTTGATCTGTTTTTTCTTTCCCATGCTTTTGCTCATGCTTCCGATGATATTGATGGTTGAAAATACCATAACAATAATGATCACGACCGATGTTAAACAACCAAACGCAAACCATTTTCCTTTCATTTTTCCTCCTTACTTATTCGGGCGACCTGTCACGCCGGTAGTCCTAACAAAGCCTGATACATCCCGGCGAAGCTCCGATTTATCGGAACGAAGCCTGATACATCCCGGCGAAGCTCCGATTTATCGGAACGAAGCCGGATTAATATTTAATTCTTTTATTTTTCGAGATAGATTACTAACCTGCAAGTCTAAAAGTTTAGCGGTTTTTGTGAGGTTTCCATTGTTCATTTTCAATTGAGCAGCAAGATATTTCATCTCGAATTCACGTTTTTTATCTTTGAATGGAAGTGTTTCATTCCAGAAATCTATTTTCTTTTGTATCGTTCCAAGATCGATGATATCGGTTGGTTCGATCACGTCCTTGTCGATCAGGATATATATCCTTTCTATAAAATTCTTGAGCTCCCGCACATTGCCCTTGAATTCCCACGATTGCAGTTCGGAGATCGATCGCTGTGTGAATGTTTTTAGCGGGATTTTTAATTCTTCAGAATAAATATTGGAATAATGCTCGATCAGAATCGGAATATCTTGCGGATGCGAATGTAGCGGGGGAGTGGTGATCGGTATCACATTCAGGCGGTAATAAAGATCATCTCTGAAAGTTCCTTTTTCTACGAGGTCTTCCAGGTTCTTGTGTGTAGCTGCAATTAATCTTATATCTATTTTCCTGGTTTTATTACTGCCCACTCTTTCAAATTCGCCTTCCTGGATAACCCGTAAGATCTTTGCCTGTGCGTTCAGGTTCATATCGCCGATCTCATCGAGGAAGAGGGTTCCTTTATCTGCCTGTTCGATCTTACCGCTTTTACTTTTCACAGCGCCGGTGAATGCTCCCCTTTCAAAACCGAAGAGTTCACTTTCTACCAGTTCATTTGGAATGGCTGCGGAATTGAATTTAATGAACGGCTTGCTTTTTCTTTTACTATTTTTGTGAATTGCATAAGCAACGAGTTCTTTGCC